>JBKJSI010000159.1:0-6097 GCA_046595915.1 Pirellulaceae bacterium | reverse complement strand
GCGACAGATTGCATCACTTTTTCTAGGTCGAGACCCGCTTTGTAGGCGTAGAGGAGGGCTTCGCAGACGCCGATCATGCCGGTGGCGATGAGGGTTTGGTTGACCATTTTGGTATGTTGGCCTGCGCCTGCGGGGCCTTGATGGACGATGGTTTTGCCGATCGTTTCGAAGATCGGCTGGAGCTTGGCGACTATTTCGGCTTCGCCGCCGATCATGATCGAGAGGCGGGCTTCTTTGGCGCCGACGTCGCCGCCCGAGACAGGCGCATCGACGGCGTGGCACTTTTTGGCCTCGGCGGCTTTGGCGATTTCGATGGCGAGAGACGGTTCGCTGGTGGTGAGGTCGACGAGGATGGTTCCAGGCTTTGCGCCGGCGAGTGCGCCGCGCTCGCTTAAAAAGACTTCGCGGACGTCGGCGGGGAAGCCGACGATGGCGAGGACGACGTCGCACTTTTCTGCGAGGGCTTTGGGCGAATCGGCCCAGATGGCGCCTATATCGAGTAGCGGCTGCGATTTGGATTTGGTGCGGGAATAGATGTGGGTCGTAAAACCCTTGGCGATCAGGTGGCCGCACATGCTTGCGCCCATGACGCCGGTGCCGATGAGGCCGAGGGTGGTTTTGCCGGGGGCGATGGGGTTATTGGTCATGGAGTGCTTTCAGCGAGGGGAATTCGAAAACGTGGCTGGTTCGTAACTCAGCCGCCCAACCGAGTTGGCGCTCGAAATGCTGACGAGCCAGCGGTGGCGCTCAGACACTCTTTCGCGGAGCGAAAGGCGACACTCTTTGGCGACTGTATTTAGCGACAGGGCGTCACTCGCGGGTGAGGGCTTCGTCGAGGTTGAGGATGGCTAGGCAGACGGCGGTTAGGGCGGCGTGTTCGGAGGATGGAATTTTTTCGTCGCGTTTGGATTCGCCGACGGTTAAGAGTGCTTTGGCGCTCGGTTCGTCGGCCTTAAAGATTTCGAGTTGGCGGTTGTAGGCGCGGTGGAGGCGGGCTAGGTCATCGCTGGTTGGTTTGCGGCAGAGGACTCGGCGGAAGGCATAGGCCAAGCGTGCTTCGAGGTTTTCGGCGGAGAGGTAGCTTTTTTGCGCGAGTGTGCGGGCGGCTTCGACCCAGGTGGGGTCGTTTAGCGTTGTGAGTGCGTGGAGCGGCGTGCTCGTGACGGCGTTGCGGACGCGGCAGGTTTGGCGGTTGGCGGCGTCGAACATGTTGGTGGGGAATACGGTGCGGCGCCAGAAGGTGTAGAGGCTGCGGCGATAAAGATCTTCACCGTGCGAGGCGGGGTAGGTGAAGTCGCGCTCTTTGGTGATCGCGAGGGCTTCCCAGACGTCGCCGGGCTGATAGGGATAGACGGGGGCGCCGCCGGTTTTGTCGGTGAGGAGGCCGGCGGAGGTTAACGCCCAGTCGCGGAGGAGCATGGAAGGCATGCGAATTCGGCTGGCGCGGGCGCAAAGGCGGTTTTCGGCGTCGAGGGAGAGTTGTTCTTTGGTGACGCGACTTGCTTGGCGATAGGTTGCGCTGGTCACGATCAGGCGGTGCATTTTTTTCATGCTCCAGCCTTTTTCGCGGAACTCGACGGCGAGCCAATCGAGCAACTCTCCGTGAAGTGGGTACTCGCTTTGGACTCCAAAGTCTTCGGCGGTTTTGACGAGGCCCGTGCCGAAGAAGTATTGCCACATGCGATTGACTTGCACACGGGCGGTGAGCGGATGTTCGGGCGCGACGAGCCACTGGGCGAGGCCTAATCGGTTCTTCGGTGCGCCTTCGGGCTGGGGCGGCAGGAAGGCGGGCGTGGCGAAGGTGACCTTTTCGGTCGGTTTTAAGTATTCGCCGCGGTCGAGGATGGCGGTGTCTCGCGCAGCCGCGTCGCTCATGATCATCACGCGGGGGATTTGGTCGGCTCGGTAAGCGGCTAGGCTTTTGCGAATTTCTTCGATCTTGGCGAGTTGCGGGATGTTGCCCTTCAAGTCTTTGCGAACTTTGTCGTCGAAGTGTTTTCGCAGGTCGGTTTCGATTTGCTTCTTCTCGTCGTCCGTACGCTCTTTTTCATTTTTTTGGAGCAATTTGGAAAGCGGCTCGGCTAGGCCTTTGCCTTCGAACGGTTTGCCGTCGGCGAAGACGCCGATTCGCCAACCAGCAAAAGCCGTGTCGAGGGCGGGTTTGGCTTCGGCTTCTTGGGCGGCGATTTGGGCTTCGAAGTCGGCGATCTTTTTATTGTTTTCTTCGGTGGGGATTTCGACGAAGGTGGGGCCCACTCGGATGCGCGAGGAGAAGAACTGCGGCACGCCGGTTTCGGGAACGTGGTTGAAGGCGTCCATCAGGCTGTAGTAATCGCGCTGGGTGATGGGGTCGTACTTGTGGTCGTGGCACTGGGCGCAGGCCATTGTCAGACCGAGCCAAGTTGTGGCGGTGGTGTCGACGCGGTCGAAGAGATTGACGAAGCGCTGCTCTTCGGGGATGGCGCCGCCTTCACCGTTGAGGAGGTGATTGCGGTTGAAGCCGCTGGCGATTTTTTGATCGAGCGTGGCATTGGGGAGGAGGTCGCCGGCTATTTGCCAAGTGGTGAATTGGTCGAAGGGCAGATCTTCGTTGAGCGCTTTGACGACCCAGTCGCGCCAGATCCATTGCCAGGTGTCGCCATCCTGCTGAAAGCCGTTGCTGTCGGCGTAACGGGCGGCGTCGAGCCAGGGCAATGCCATGCGTTCGCCGTAGTGGCGGCTTTCTAGGAGTCGATCGACGACTTTGTCGTAGGCGCTCGCATCTTGATCGGCGATGAAGGCGTCGACTTCCTCGGGCGTTGGAGGTAGGCCGATCAGGTCAACGTAGAGACGTTTGATGAGTGTGGCGCGATCGGCTTCGGGCGAGGGTTCTAGTTTGTGGGCGTCGAGCTTGGCCAAAATAAAACGATCGATGGGGTTGCGAATCCACGGCTCATTCTCAACCTTGGGTTTCGCGGGGCGAACTGGCGCGACGAAGCCCCAGTGCGTTGCGTAGTTGGCGCCTTCGGTGATCCAGCGCTCGAGGAGTTTTTTTTGTTCGTCGGTCAGCCGCCGATTCGACTTGGCGGGCGGCATTTGCGTTTCGGCGTCGGTCGAATGAATGCGTTCGATGAGGCCGCTTTTTTTGGGGTCGCCGGGGGTGAGTGCGCCTGAGTCGAGGGCCACTTGGCGGACGTCGAGGCGAAGATCGGCCTGACGTTTGTTGGGGTCTTGTCCGTGGCAGTAGAAGCAGTTTTCGGAGAGGATGGGGCGGATGTCGCGATTGAAATCGAGGGGTTCGTCGGCGCGCGCGATGGCGCACGTCAGCGCGAGGCATGTGGCGGTGAGGTAGAGAGAAAGGCGTTGCAAGGTGGGCGCCCCGGGAGGAGGGAGGCGGAGTTGGGGTGGGGCTTTTATTCTACCAAGGAAATGGGTGAATTCACGCACCAAGTGCTGGTGCGAAAGGCCTATTTTTCTGGGGGGGTATCTCCAGAACTGTTTCTATGGGTCCAACTTATGACATTTCTTCGAAGGCGTTTGGCATAGAGGGTTTGGAGGGGATTGGTGGGAACGGTCGCGTCCGTCGACAATCTGAAATGATCGAGTTGGGAGAGTTCATCTGTCGGTTCAAAGAGCGAGTGCAGTTTGACTAAATCTTCTTCGCGCGCATCGGAGATGACCTCTGTGTCGTTCTGGCGCGCCTGGAGTCGGGCACGCGTTGTTTCTTTGCCTGCGGTTGCTTCGATCCAAGCGATAGCCATTCCTTCGCTCTGGAGCTTTTTACGTATGGCGTCGCGCTCTTTCCGACTCGAAAAAGTGGCGTCGAGAATAACATTACGGCCCAGACGGAGTACCCGTAGCGCGGATTGGCTTAACGAGTTATAGACGTGGCGAGTCATTTCGGGGCTGTAGAGTTGAGCACGCTGCTGGTCGCTTCCTCGCTCGGTAAGGGGAACTCCCGCGAGAGTTTTGCGGACTAAATCGGACGATATGACTGCCCAGCCAGTTTCGCCGGCTAGAGCATCTGCCAAGTATGATTTGCCGGAGCCGACTTTTCCCATGAAGATAAAGGCGGTTGGAGTAGAACCGCTCAGCGTGTAACGCAGCGCGAGTTGGAGGTAGCGCCTTGAGAGTGCGATGCTTTCGTTACGTTCTTGGTCGCTGACTGTCTCCCCGGCGCTATGGAGTGCCTCTACTTTCCCTCGCACGCACGCGCGGTAGCACTTGAAGTAGTCAACTAAGCGCGGCAACTCGACGTCGTTAAGTCGGGCGGCAATCTGATCCATGAGATACGCGGAAAGCTTGAATTCGCCATTGAAGTCGAGATCCATTGCAAGGAATGCGATGTCGCACGCGATATCGATTTCGCGAAAAGCTGAACTAAATTCAATGCAATCGTAGATGTTAATTCGCTGTGGCGTGATATGAATGTGCTCGAGATGTAGGTCGCCGTGACAATCGCGAAACTTCCCTTCCCTGACTCGCGATTCGAGGAGCGATGAATGTTTATCCTCGAAGCACTCACAATAAGCGGCGATGGCGTCTAGTGCCGCCGTGGAAACGCACTGGGAAGTAAATTGACGCAAAGCGCTGAAGTTACCTTGGATGTTTTTGGGCAACTGTTGACTGGCGGCGTGAGCATGAGCGGCATCGAGAGGCGGCTGTGACTGATAAAAGGTTTCTAGTTTCTCGATGACACTGTCGATATGTGATTTTTCGAGGCGATGTTCGGCGGCAAGATGGCTCAGAAAATTACGCGGATCCATCTCGCGCATTTTCACGGCCCATTCGACAATCTCTCCTACTTCGCCGAATTGGATTTTTCCGTCACGCAGCGAGATCGCTTCGACGCCTAGATAAATATCTTCGGTGAGGCGGCGGTTGAGGGTTACTTCGCGGTCGCTGTTGGCTTTTCGCTTTTCGAGAGTGGTGAAATTCATAAAGCCGAAGTCGACGGGCTTTTTGATTTTGTAGACGTAAGGGGAGGCGACGAAGACCCAGGAGGCGTGGGTTTGGTGGAGGTCGACCTTGGCTGGGTGGTGATCGTAGGAGGCAGGGTCGCCGAGGTAGTTGAGGACTTGCTGGGTTTGGGGCGGGATCATGGGTTGAAAACCACAGCGAAGCGAAAGAGTTTGGCGGGCTTAGGAAATCGGGAGCTGCTCTGGAGCGTACGCTAGCGGATGAGGTCAAACAAGTAATGGGCCGCTGTTCGGCGACGGTTAAAGGATGCGAAAACGGTGTGCGAAGGTGGTACAGTCGGCGCGCCTTAATCTCTCTAGTCCCCACATGCCTTCCATGCCTGAAGTCTCGGCGTCTTGCGGTGACAATTCCTTGCAAAACAGTTTTGAAGCTAGGGCAGGAGCGAACTACACTTTAGCGGCACAATCGCCAAGGGCTTTCTAAGCCATTGAACAGGAACAAACGGATGAACGGCGAGCAGCAGCGGTTAGCGGAAGTACGGAAATCGGGGACCGGTTGGAAAGATTGGGGGCCCTATCTTTCGGAGCGGCAGTGGGGGACCGTTCGCGAAGACTATAGCGAAGGGGGCAACGCCTGGGATTATTTCAGCCACGATCAAGCGCGGTCGCGGGCCTATCACTGGGGTGAAGATGGGCTGGCGGGGATCTCGGATATCAAGGAGCGACTTTGCTTCGCGCTGGCTCTGTGGAATGGCCGCGATCCGATTTTGAAGGAACGGCTCTTTGGGCTCACGAACAATGAAGGCAACCATGGCGAGGATGTGAAGGAGTATTACTTCTACCTCGATTCGACGCCGACGCATTCGTACATGAAGTATCTCTACAAATATCCGCAGGCGGAGTTTCCGTATGGCGATCTGGTGGCGAAGAATCGAGCGCGCGGCAAGCTCGATATGGAGTATGAATTACTCGATACCGGCGTGTTCAATGAAGATCGGTACTTCGATGTGTTTGTGGAATATGCGAAAGGTGCGCCTGAGGACGTTCTAATTGAGATCACGGTGTTCAATCGTGGACCTGAGGCGGCCACGCTTCATCTATTGCCGACATTATGGTTCCGCAATCGCTGGTCTTGGGGCGGAGCCGTCGAAAGGCCCAAGCTTGAGTGTGCGGAGAATTCGGAATCACTCGCTGTCATT
>JBKJSI010000099.1:0-3399 GCA_046595915.1 Pirellulaceae bacterium | reverse complement strand
CCTTGGCCAATTACCACGTTGTACTCCTCAAGTATCCGATCATCGTTATAATCCTCGGGGCTAGGATACCAAGTGACCCCTCTTCTCCACGGCTCTTTCTTTCGGCCGCTCTGATCTACTTGGCAATTTGTGTTTATGAAGTAGTGCACGACGCCCGGTTGCGGGCGATTCATGTAGCGCGAATCTGCTTGGCAGTTGAATGTCTGCTGCTTGCCGCCATAGGATGTCTTGCCTTCCTATAGGCTGCCTAGCCCCGGCGCTCAATATGACGTTGCCTTCCGCACTTCTCGATCCAGCCATATTCGAAGCCGTAGCCTGTTATTACTGTGGAGGCACGGACTGTAAGGAATTAGTCCAGGCTCAAGACGATCTAACCGGAAAGCCTGGCGACTTTCGCTTCGTCACCTGCAAAACGTGCGGATTGGCGTATCAATCTCCGCGAATTCGCATCGAGCGCATTCCGGAGTGGTATGACGGCGAGTACATCGCCCATCGTAAGAAGACAAACTGGGGAGTGCTTACGGGGTTTTATAACCGCGCCATGGCGAAGCACGATCGTGAAAAGGACCGTCTTGTCGCTCGTTACATCAAGCTCGGACCTGAAAGCAAGGTGCTGGACGTCGGATGCGGCGCTGGCACGTTCCTGGCCAGGCTCGTCCAACGCTACGGATCGCAGGCATCTGGCGTGGACTTTAAAGACCTAGCTCATCTGCCGAGCTTTCAGCGATTCCGCTTCTATTGCGGCCTGTTCTACGAGCAAAAACTGGCGGAGAACACGTTTGATCTGGTCACGATGTGGCATTTCCTTGAGCACGACTACGATCCGCTTCGCACACTGGCCGAAGCACGCCGCATTCTCAAGCCTGATGGCCGCCTGATCATCGAAGTGCCTCGTTTGGATTCCTTGTCATACCGTCTATACCGCGAGCGCTGGCCTGGATTGCAGGCGCCACAGCACACAGTATTGTACACGAAGGAGATGCTGCTCAAATTTATCGAGCGAGCTGGTCTCGAACTGGTTGAATACCTGCCCTACGGCGCCTTTCCTCCCTACTTCTATTTGTTCGCGGGTGCCGCTTTTAAGATCCGCAAAGGTCAGGGGCTCAACCTTGGACGGGCGATTTTCCCTTACTTCCTGGGGCAGATTTTGTGTTCGCCGATCCTGCTGTTTGAACGCCGGCTGAACCTGGCTATGCAGACCGTCATTTGCCGGAGGCCACTGTGAGCGATATTCCCGATGCTGAAACACGGTCGGATCAGCGGGCCCCTCGTCCTCCCGCCACACTCGCTGCGAAACTCCGCATCGTCTTCGCGGCGATAGTTAGTGCGATCATCTTATGCGTCGGCGCGGTGGTAATGTTCCTGGTGTCCGTGTTGACTTTGTTCCAAACGAGACGATTTTGTGCGGAAGTCCTTGCTCGGAGTTATTCGCGCTGGGCGCTTCGGCTGTTCGGCGTACAGATGTTGGAACACCGGAATGCGCCATTTCCGAACCGTCAGACGATCTATATTTCGAACCACACATCCACCGTCGATCTGTTTGTGATCATCGCTCTAGGCCTGCCCAACTCGCGCTATTTCCTGAGTGGATTCCTGCGAAATATCCTGCCACTGTGGCTGATCGGCTGGCTAATCGGAATTTTCTGGACGGCTCCGCAGAAATATCCCCAGCGGCGAACGAAGATTTTTCAGAATGCTGAGCGAATGCTGCGGCGCACGGGGGAGTCCGTCTTCCTAACTCCGGAAGGGCAAGTGACGTGGCGGTTTAATAAAGGAGCTTTCCACCTAGCGACCGCGTTGGGAGCACCCATCCAGCCGATCTATATCGAGATTCCCAACGATGTTGATCCCGGTCCGTGGCTCGAAGGTGATGGCGTAGCCGCGCGGCCGGGAGTGGTCCATGTTCACTACAAACCTCTGATTGAAACCAGTCAATGGAGGCTGGAGGATCTTGATGCCAACAGGAATAAAGTGCGGGAGCTGTATCTGGCATGGAAGCAAGAGCTGCTGTCAGTTCAACGCGGCGAGATAGTTGCAGGAGCCGCGGCATCATAAGTCCGAAGAAACTGGAATGATGAATCCTTGGGTTGGCATCGGGATGATTCTCGCCGCGCTCGCCGCGCTCATCAGTGGCCTGACGCTTTGGCGCCGCTACGCGAAACCTCATGCGGAAGTGACTCGCAAGTGTGTGCACGTCGGCATGGGCCTTGTCGCCCTCAGCTTGCCGTGGCTGTTTAACGACTTCTGGCCAATTGTGATTCTGGCAGTGAGCGGAACCGGAGGGCTGCTCCTTCTGCGGCTGAAAGCCTTTCGCGATGGTCCAGGAGCCGTTCTGGGAAGTGTCAAGCGTTCTTGGTCAGGCGAAGTTTGTTTTTCCGCAGGTATCGCAACGCTATTTGTGTTGTATTCGGGGGACGAAGAACAGCGACTCGTCTTATACGTCGTGCCGTTGCTACTTCTGGCGGTCGCCGATGCCGCGGCAGCGCTAGCGGGCGTGCGATGGGGGCGACGGCGATACGCAGTCTGGGGTGCAAATAAGTCTCTCGAAGGATCGGTTGCCTTCCTCCTGGCATCGTTGCCTTGCAGTCTGATCCCGCTGCTCATCTTTACAGAATTTAGCACTTTGCGCGCTGCCCTAATTAGCGCTCTGCTGTCGATTTTCGCTACGCTTTTGGAGTTTCTCGCAGGGAAAGGAGTTGATAATTTCTTGCTTCCAGTAATGGGATTTCTGTTTCTACGGTGGCTGCTTGATTGGAATGAAGTCGTCATTTCAACGAGCCTGCTGGTGTTTTTGCTGCTCGCAGGTGCGTTCGTGCTGCACTTGATCCGACACGGGCGAATCACGCAGTGACGAGCTCGCACGCAGTGCAAATGTTTTGGGTGCTCGATTCAGCGATCGATAGTTTGCGTTCCGAAGCACTGCGGGTTCGACTTCCGTGTCCGTCTGCAGTTTCACCGTGAAACTCCGATTCAACCTTAATTCTGGGAGAAATATCGACCAATGATTTTGGCGAACGCCTCGTCTGCATCTGGCCACTCCTCTTCTCGCAAGCATTTTTGAATTACTTTGCGACATTCCTTGGCCGCAATCATAAACCGTTCCTCTTGCGAGATTTCCTTGCGTAAGGTCCGGCCGCCTTTTGATGAGCGAGTCTGGCCATTAGCTCCATCGAGTGACAATTCCTGCTTCGTAGCGACTTTTGCCGCCGTTGATTGACGCTCGTTCCTGCAACCATGACTGCAACCAGAATCTGCGAGTTGCTCTAAGTCGTTAATGGTAATGGTACTTACGATTTTCACTCCTAGGTCTACGGAACCGCCGGTCTACGGAACCGCCGGTCTACGGAACCGCCGGTCTACGGAACCGCCGGTCTACGGAACCGCCGGTCTACGGAACCG
>JBKJSI010000795.1:0-2847 GCA_046595915.1 Pirellulaceae bacterium | reverse complement strand
GCAAAGACTGCATGCGGGCGAACTTGCAAAGTTGCACTTAACGTAAGGCATTGCCATGGACCGTCGAAACCTTTTCGCATATCGGTCGGGCGCGTGTAAGCGAAGATCTTTAGCTGGCTGTCAAAAGGACTCAGCATGCGTGGGCGCTCCCGGGTTGCAGCGCCTGCTGAAGAAGCTCTTGCATCCACCGCTGGAGCATCCGCCCGTCGCAGCTGAATTCGATCGCAATCCCTTGAGGAAGCCGGATCGTGGTCATCGCCGGCGCGGTTGGTTTCAACTCGATGGCGGTAAACGCCGAAAAACCGCGAGTCGCTTCCGGCGGATGGGCTCGCACGGCGAGCTTCCGCTTCCACTGATAAAACGACGGCAGCGAAACGCCCTCCGCTTGACAGAACTTCACCGCCGACAGGCCGCTGCCTGAAAACCGCTCCAACCGCTCAACCCACTCCTGCACCTTCGCCGCACTAGAGGTACGAGGCATCACTCTGGCTCCTGCTTGAGATTCCGAGGAAATCTTCAAGCTAAGCGAGCCGTCAAGAATGGGGGTGGTGCGCGCTTAGATTCGCCGATGAAAGTCGGCAAGGAGTTGAGAATGAAAGAGTCTTACAAGCAAGGTTTAGCCAGCCAGCTTGGCCCCGAGTCATGCGGTTGCACCGGTAACGATGCAGTCGAAGCGTTGACACGGGTACACGCAGGGCGAGTATTGAGCTGCGAAATCAAACCTTTAGGACTGCCGACGCTGTTAAGCGAAGCGGAAGGCAATAGTACATCCGTCGCCAAGGCGAGACGGGTGTAGACTCCTCGCAGTCGGAGACCTCGATCATGCGTGAAAACTCCTTGCACGGAAATCGGGAGGCCCAATCGACATCAATGGGTAGTGCCATTGATCGGCTGGAGAAGGCAATGCGCCGAACATCCAGCGTGAACGTCGATGGGGCGTCGGACGGTTGCGTAGTACCTGAGAAGTCTTCGAACAAGGCAGGCCATGAGGCTGCTGCGGAGAAGATGGAGGAAAGGCAACCGACCAAGGGAAACACGCGTCAAACAACCACGCTCCGGACTCAGAGCCGGGCAGGCGTATCGGACAGTTTGAAGCGTGTGCGAGAGGCCGCACGTCGTGATAGGTGTGCAAAGTTCACTTCCCTCATGCATCATCTCACCATCGATCTTCTGCGGGACAGCTACTATGCGCTCCAGCGCATGGCGGCATCCGGCGTAGATCAAGTGACATGGCATTCGTATGGAGTAGACCTAGAAGATCGCCTGGTGGACTTGCACAGCCAGGTGCATTCGGGCAAGTATCGCGCTCAGCCATCGCGGCGGGTGTTCATACCCAAGGCGGATGGAAAGCAACGACCCCTGGGCATTGCGTCTCTTGTAGACAAGATCGTCCAGCAAGCGGTCGTAACGATACTCAACCAGATCTACGAAGTCGACTTCTTAGGATTTTCGTATGGCTTTCGGCCAAACAGAAACCAGCATCAAGCGCTGGATGCTTTGCACGAAGGGATCATGGGAAAGAAGGTGAACTGGATCCTCGATGCGGATATCCAGGGCTTTTTCGACAACATTGATCAGTCATGGTTGATTAAGTTCCTGGAGCATCGAGTTGCCGACCGCCGTATCATTCGTCTCATCCTTAAATGGTTGCGCGCGGGTGTTTCGGAGGAAGGTAAGTGGTCAAAGTCCGAGCGGGGTACGCCGCAAGGGGCGGGAGTTTCGCCGCTACTTGCGAATGTATTTCTGCACTACGTCTTTGACCTGTGGGCTCATTGGTGGCGTCGACACTACGCCACGGGTGAGGTAATCATTGTGCGTTACGCCGATGATTCGGTAGTGGGTTTTCAGCAACGGCGCGATGCGGAGCGATTCTTAGCGGACATGCGAAGCCGAATGCAAAAGTTTGGCTTGGCATTGCATCCCGAAAAGACGCGACTCATCGAGTTCGGACGTTTTGCGATCAAGAACCGCAAATCGCGAGGGGAGCGCAAGCCAGAGTCGTTCAACTTCTTGGGTTTTACTCATAGTTGTGCACAATGGGCTAAGGGCGACTTTCGCCTTTTAAGGACGACGATCACGAAACGGCTTCGAACCAAACTGACGGAAATTCGCGAGGAGCTCCTCGCTAAACGACATCAAGCGATTGATGAAACGGGGCGCTGGCTCCAAGCAGTGGTTCGTGGTTACTACAATTACCACTACGTACCTGGCAACGGGGACGCGATGCAGAGCTTCCATCGAGCGGTCTGTCGAAGTTGGCTTCATGCCCTTCGACGCCGCAGTCAGAAGCGACGCATGAACTGGGATCGTTTCCGAAAGTACTTGGCCCGCTGGATACCACACCCACGGCTTGTGCACCCGCCGCCACGCGTGCGTTTTCTCGCCATCACCCAAGGTAGGAGCCGTATGCAGTAACGCTGCACGTACGGATCTGTGCGGGGGGCGGCCAGCAATGGCCGTCCCTACCGCGACCGAGCCAACTAAACAGTTTGTTCGAGAAGTGACAAACTGAGTCGTAGCATCCTGGAAACCGGCGCCGCCTCACGACGCCGCCTAGCAAGAAACGGAGCCCGATCCAAACGTCAACTTCGCACTGACGGCGCCGACGGTGCGCGCGTCCCGACCAGCCGAGCAAATCGACTCGCGGCGTACTTCCCGCATAATCTCGCGGGGCGAAGTGCCGCGTATAAAAACCAGAGCGAGCGCGGAAGCGGCATAGCTTGCCAGTCCGGTGGGTGAGGTAGGAAAACACTCGACATAAGTTGCAGCAGCGTTGATCCAGGACGCTGCATACATTGATAATGAAACACGCTTTCCTCCCACATCGACACGTTGCTGGAATTGGAA
>JBKJSI010000478.1:0-2737 GCA_046595915.1 Pirellulaceae bacterium | reverse complement strand
GGTACCTCCAGCAATTGCGCAAGGAGGCACAAGTCGTGACCGATTCGATCGGCGGCGGCGCGCAATTTTCGCAGGTCGCGATCGGAGGAGGAACGCCGACTTATCTCGAGCCTACTGAGCTCGCGGAACTTCTTGACATCGCTGCTTTCGTGCTGGGCGGCGCACCTCCCCGGCGCGGTGTCTCCTGCGAGGCCTCGCCCGCAACCTTAACCGGTGAAAAAGCCAAATTGCTCGCCGATTGGGGGGTTTCGCGGTTGAGCCTCGGCGTGCAGTCGTTCGACGAGGGTGAGTCGAAGGAAATGGGACGTCCGCAACACTGTACTGATTTGTACGCAGCCATCGCGATAGTGCGCGAACACGATTTTCCTGTTCTGAACCTCGATCTTATTTATGGCCTCGAAGGTCAATCGCTGGCTTCGTGGATGCGAACGATCGAAAAAGCGATCGAGTTCAAGCCAGAAGAAATTTATCTCTACCCGCTCTATGTGCGTGCGTTAACCGGCCTTGGCAATACCGGCGTTACGGCGAGCGATGCGAGGCTCGAACACTATCGTGAAGCGCGGGGCGCCCTACTCTCTGCGGGATATGAACAAAAGTCGCTCCGTATGTTTGCCCTTTGTTCCCAAGCTAGTGCGAGCAAGCCGACCTACCGTTGCCAAACCGATGGGATGGTGGGGCTTGGATGCGGCGCGAGGTCCTATACGCGTGCGCTGCACTACTCGACGGAGTTTGCTGTCGGTCGAACGGCGGTTCGCTCGATTCTTGCCACGTATCTTGCGCACGAGGAAAATGCTTTCGGCTACGCGCGACATGGCATCTTGCTCGATAGTGACGAACAGCGACGACGTTTCGTAATTCAGTCGCTTCTGCAATCTGATGGCTTGCGAACGGCGGATTACGAGGCCCGATTTCAGAGCAATATTATCGCGGATTTTCCTCAGCTCGGGATGCTTGTCGACCGCCAGTTCGCGGTTATGGAGTTGGAGACGCTTCGGCTTACTTCGCAGGGAATTGAGCAATCAGATGCCATTGGGCCTTCGCTTTATTCGCGAGCAGTGAAGCAGCTAATGGAGGAATTTCAGTGTCACTAAACCTGACGATCCTCTATCGCGGAGACCTGTCAAGCTGCAACTATGCCTGTCCGTATTGTCCCTTTGCGAAGCATCGGGAGTCTTCGGAAGAATTGCGTCGCGATCAGCAGGGGCTCACTCGATTCGTCCAGTGGTTCACGAGCCGCAGGGATGGGCGATTTTCCGTCTTCTTTACTCCATGGGGTGAAGCTTTAGTTCGGAAATGGTATCGCGATGCGATCGTTGCGCTTTCTCATGTGCCGTACATCCACAAAGTCGCCGTTCAAACTAACCTCTCGTGCGACGTGGGTTGGCTGGAGCGTTCCCACATCCAGAAGCTGGGATTTTGGTGTACCTACCATCCCGGCCAGGTCGATCAGGCGAGCTTTCTCGCGAAGTGCAAGCAGTTGCGTGAACTTGGCATCAGTCACAGCGTTGGCTGCGTCGGCTTGCGCGAGCATGTTTCCGAAATACGACGCCTCCGAGACGTCCTTCCGCCGGAGACCTATCTTTGGATCAACGCCTTCAAGTCAGAGCCGAACTACTACGACGAACTGACCTTGCGTGAATTCACAGCGGTCGATTCGCTGTTTCCTATCAACAACAAGAGGCACCCAAGCCAAGGACTGGAATGTCGCACGGGCAAAACCGCGATTACCGTTGACAGCAGGGGCGATGTGCGGAGGTGCCATTTCGTCAACCAGGTCATCGGCAACCTTTACGACCCCGAGTTCGAAAGAACGCTTCAAAAACGTCCTTGCCCAAATGCAGCCTGCGGCTGCCACATTGGCTATGTGCACCTTCCTCATCTGCAATTGGACGAAGTATTTGGCGAAGGCTTATTGGAACGTGTGGCGAGAGTTGCTTGGCGATTGAATAGTTGAATTTTTTAGCACAAATCGAGTCGAGTGATCGAGTCGAATAAAAAAAGCCCAACGCTTTCGCGCTGAGCTTTGTGTTATTCAAGTTGTGTTAACCAAGTTGAAACTAACTACTAGTCCAAAAACCCAACCAATTCCTGGCTGCGGCTGGGTTGTTGTAACTTGCGGACCGCTTTCGCTTCGATTTGGCGGATGCGTTCGCGGGTTACTTTGAAGATGTGGCCGACTTCTTCCAGCGTGTAGCTGTAGCCGTCGCCGAGGCCGTAGCGGAGTTTGATGATTTCGCGTTCGCGGTAGCTTAGCGATTTCAGGACTCGGTTGATGCGGCCTCGGAGCATTTCTTGGCCGGCGCCGATGGCGGGGTTTTCGGCCATGCCGTCTGGCAATAGATCGCCGAACTGGCTGTCTTCGCTGTTGCCGACAGGGCGATCAAGGCTGATCGGGTAGCGGCTCATGGCGAGGACGCGGCGGGCTTCGTCGACGGTGGTCTTGGCGCGGCGGGCTGTCTCTTCGATCGTTGGCTCGCGGCCAAGTTCTTGGAGAAGTTGACGCGAGACGCTGCGGACGCGGGACATGGTTTCGACCATGTGAACCGGAATGCGCATCGTGCGGCTCTGATCTGCAACGGCGCGGGTGATCGCCTGGCGAATCCACCAGGTGGCATAGGTGGAGAACTTGTAGCCACGCTGATATTCGAACTTATCAACCGCCTTCATCAGGCCGATATTGCCTTCCTGGATCAGATCGAGGAACTGCAACCCGCGAAGAAATACACCAATCGCGGGT
>JBKJSI010000439.1:0-4805 GCA_046595915.1 Pirellulaceae bacterium | reverse complement strand
CCACCGGCGCGGGTATTGCACCGTGGGCTAAGTGAGACTGGATGAACTTTCTTCGCGACTCCGGTTTCGCGAAAAGAGGAGATTGAAGCAATCGCTTGATCGTGTTGTGTGATCCCTTCGTATCGCCGGTGAACAGGAAGCCGCAGTGAAAGTTGTGGCGCCCTTCGGCGTTTTGAGTGAGGGTTAGGTCCAGGCTGGGGAAGGCGCTCGTCTTTTGATAACGATGGATTTGCTTCTCGCCCGCTACAAAACAGCTTGAGCCGTCGGGACCGTTGGAGTAGCCGACCAGGGTTTTTCCATCCTTACTGACTATCAGCTCGATGGCGTGGTTTACAAAATCGATCCCTAGCGACGCTTCGTACTGTTGCTCAGGCGTTTCGCCCCATTGCACTTCCAACTCGATCTTCTCAGGCGGTTGTTCTCGTAGATCGGTATAGACTTCGTCCAGACAGGACAGGTGTTGCTTGATATTGCTTGCGTGCGATGCAAGCGCGGCAGCGAGTTTTGCGGCCGGCTTGGCCCAAACGTCTTTGGGGTGATTTTCCGCGAGTCGTTCGAGCGTGATGCAAGCCGCTGGCGCCTTGTTGGTCGCCGCTTCCGCCCAGCCTCGGAAATACAACAATTTCGGATCATCGGAGGGGTGAGTCAGTTTGACCAAGACGGGAAGAGCGGCTTCGAATTCACCATCTTCCAACAGGTTTTCCGCAAGGAGCGACTGAACCTCGGGGTCGGCCTGCTCGGCTTTCGTGAGGGCGAAGGCATACAGGTGAGTCTGCCAGGCCCTGGCTGTGGCAAAGTCCTTGAGATCTTGAAGTTGAATGAATTGTTCGCGATTCGACGGGCGCTCTATACGCACCACTGTCAACAGCTTTGCCGCACTGCTGCTTTGATCTTTGATCTGCCGATGGAATTCGATGGCTTCGGCTGGGTCGGGGGCACAAAGAGCCGCTTGCGCCCAGAGCTCGTCGTCCGCCAATTCGGGTCCGTGGATCGAAAGGCATTTCTGCACAGCACTGAAAAACTGTTGCAGGCGATCGGGGGACAGCTTTATTTTGCTAGAGGTGAATGTCGAAGTCAGGAAAGTGCGAAGGTCTTCCTTTTTCGTGGCGCGGATCACGTAGTCGGCGGGAATGCTATCGATGTATTGAAGCAGCAAATACCGGCGTGCTTCACTAAGGGCCTCCGACTCTTGCAATGCGGTGGCGACCATGAACATGTCCATGGCGATCCGCGGGCCCTGGGGATCGTCGACATTTTGAGCCATGTAGGTGCCGGCGTGCGGCAGGAAGTCGGGTAAGCGGCCTTGGTTTTGAAAGTGCTCGGGCGGAAGGCACCTGCCTTTAGGAAGAGTCTCATCCGCTAGCGATGGCGATATGGCTAGGCACAGACCGATCATTGCCAAAAGCACGTATCGCCACATTAAGGATTTCCTTGTCCCGGTTTTTTGCTGGGAGAGAATGGGCGAGTACGATAGG
Organism: Pirellulaceae bacterium; assembly: GCA_046595915.1. Taxonomy (GTDB): domain Bacteria; phylum Planctomycetota; class Planctomycetia; order Pirellulales; family Pirellulaceae; genus JBKJSI01. The sequence continues at coordinate 3,330 of JBKJSI010000439.1, read as the reverse complement.
AGGCGTTTTGCTTTGAGGCAATGTCAAGTTTGAGATGAGTGTGAGGTGCAATCACTGCTAGGGAACCTGCGAGAGCGCGTGTGCATGGAACAGATGCGAAGCACGTGACTAAAAAGCGGAACTGATTACGTTCGGCGCCTGGATATATGTGGATCGCGGAAACGCGGAAGTGCGGAAGAAGATTTTGTGATTCTGCGATTCCGTTCTTCCTGAATTCCGCGATTTGCGTTCGCTCAGAAGTTGTGGCGGCCAAGAGCCTGGGGGCATATTGCGAAGGTGTCATGCTTGATGGCTGAGGGGATTAGCGCAACCTGTCCCGGGCCGCTTCGCCTAGACGATTGGAATCTGAGAAAACAGCCAAAGGATCATCCCGAAATAGTGCGTCCAATGGTGTGAGCGGTTTTCGCGAATATCTTGCTGAAATGCATAGAGTAAAGCAGCGCCGCCGATTAGCAATGAAAAAGGAAACAGGCAGGTCACCGCCGCTAGCATTTGGAAAACAAGCGTGATTCGCCAAGCATCCTCGGTGATCCAATAAAAGCTAGCCAGATAGCACAGTAAGACGGGGACGGTGACTAAAAGCAGGTGTATGGGAAACCGGTCGGTTCGCACGAGAACAAGCAAGACGCCTTCCAGGATGCAAGTCACGATGGCAGCGACGCTCTGCACGACTGCGAACTTGGCTCCAGGGTCACGGACTGGCAATAGCTTTCGAAGGTAGGCTCTGCAAGCAATCCAGCTGAGGAATGCAGCCCCTGAGCCGATAGGGATACTGAATAGAAGTCCAAATAGGGAATCACTAACTTCTGAATTCCCAGATTGCTGATCACTGAGAAACGCGGAAACCATCGCAAGTGCAACCGCGATGCCCGTCGTGAACATTAGCAAATGGCGAATGCCGAGAGGCGGAAGCGGTTCACTGGAGGCCGAATAGTCTTCAATGGGAGTCTTTCCGTCGCTACTATCGCTCATATTTTTCAGCTCAATGCAACGTTGAGGTCGCACTTGTTCTCTCGGATCGTTTTCACCATTTGTTGTCGATGTGCAGTCCGCTGCTTGAGGTCGGGACGAATTTGCTTGATCTATTTGAGGCAGGATCTTCTTGTTGTACGCGCAATTCGAAAATCGAATCCGCGCGGGGCTCTAGAGGGGTGTACCCACCACCTGCGTTTTTTGAAAAGCCCTAGGGAAAACTCAGTCGTCTACAACTCATTTGAGTTTTACACCGCAACGCCGCCCGTCATAGCAGCGGGCTGAATCTCGTAGAAAGCTGGTGCGGTTTTGCGATGAGTCGAAAAAGTTCGTGACACCTTTCCCCTTTTTTCCCACTTGAGGCATTTTCCGTATCTGTGGGGTTGGATGACCGGCAATAACTTCATTGAGCTAAGTCGGATACCAATTTGCACGATATAGAACACGCTCTTTCGGGGGAGCGAAAGGTGGCAGCCTTGACCGCACTTGGCCAGTGAACGCTTTTTGAAAGCGACGAACGCACTTTCGGCGGAGCGAAAGGCGACAATGGAGGTGCACTAGATGAAAAGTCGATCCACATTCCTAGTTGAAACCTTGATTCCCCTCGACTCGACGAGTTCATTTGCTGCATTCAGCGATGAATTCATCGAAGTGTAGGCCGCCATTATCTCGTCTGCGGATATGCGCGATGAACCTACTTCCCCTGAGGCCTCAAGCGAAGATCGTGCAATGTTGTTCGATGACTCGCTATACATGAAGTCGTTATACATCGACTCCTTTCCACCGCTGATGTTGACCTTGATGCCTCCAGCGATGATCGAGCCGCCTTCCGTTCCGACGCGTAAGCGGGCGTTCGTTGAACCTTCGGCGCTGAGCTGCGTAATCGTGTATTCACCGGGAGGCAGGTTATCGAAGGTATAGCACCCTTGTTCGTTGGTGGTCACCGTTTGGTCGATATAGCGTAGATCCATGGTGGATCGCGGAGTGTTGTCAACTCCAAAGATTCGAATCTTTACATTTGCAATTCCCGCTTCGGAGTCTTGCCGTTTGCCATCGCCATTGGTATCGAAATAGACTCGGCCCGTGATCTTGTTCTTCGCAACGGGAGTAATGCCTGGCCAAGGCATAGGAATGGGATCAGGCTTCGCATCGTTGTCTCCATAACCCTCCATGTTGGCCGTTTTCTTATACATGAAGTCGTTGTAAAGCGTCTCGACGCCCGCTCTCACAATGAGCCGAATCCCGCGATCATCAATGGTTCCGCCCTCGGTTCCAATGCGAAGCGCCGGCGAGCCAAGTCCGCTCAGATCATCTTGCGTGATCGTGTATTCTCCGGGCGGCATGTCATAAAACGAGTACCTTCCCTTGTCGTCGGTTATGGTGGTGAACTCCACCAGCCGGCCCGGGGTCAGCGATTTGGGTTCATATGCATAACCCTTGATATGAACCCGAGCGCCCATGATGCCATGCTCGGTGCTTTGCCTTTTCCCATCGCCGTTGGCATCAAAGTAAACTCGACCGGTGACCTCGCCGGTTGTGCGATCCGCCGCTCTCGCTTCGGCCGTGGCAATCACGATTGGCAGGTTCGCCGATATTGGCGGGCCGCTGTTGACGACTTCAATTGGCTGTATGCCGACGACGCCAATATCGCCAGCCATCAATTCGCGCGAAGTTAAGCGTTCTAGGTTCAACCGCCGGGGCTTGCCCACTCGCCCCCTGGGCACTTCGCGATGGTGAGAGAAAACATTACCCAAAAGAGCACGAATCGCCAATGTAGTGAAAGTAGACATCTTCGGTTTCCTTGCGTGCTGGGGGTCGCCTTCGTTCCAGCCGGAACTATCGGAGGACCAAACCACTAGCACTTTCAATCTGGAAACCGCTTTTTCCCCGCCCCACCCGCCAAACTTTTTCGAGAGCAACCAGATAACGGTGGCGAGCCCCATGTTCCCGCTTAGGCGTCGCTTCGCCTCGCAGGCCCCGTCGCTGCCACTTACCCCAAGAAACCGAATGAGGGCAAAGGCTCGTCCGGAGACAAACCTCGCCCTCACATAATGTCTGAGTTGTAGAGAGTCTTCTTGAGTGAGTAGCCAGTTCACTTAGAAACTAGCCGCAAGGCGGCCAGCTGGCAGTGATGCACTCACTTCTTGCTTGAGGCGGATCAGGAAGGCCCTAGCTGCATAATAGTCAGAAGGACGGTAATCGTCTTTGGAATTCTCCAGTTTTTGTTGCATTTCATTGATCGAAGTCAGCAGCATTTCGTCCGATTCATCGGTCGAAACCTGGTGGAGTTGGAACTTTTGGGTAAGGGCTTCTTCGACGCCGCCACGGGTGGTTTCAAACTTCGACTCGCTGAGCAGG
>JBKJSI010000285.1:0-9904 GCA_046595915.1 Pirellulaceae bacterium | reverse complement strand
AGTTATGGCTCGCTCCTCAGGCCTCCCAATATGACGATCGCGTCGGTGGCGCGTTGCCAACTGCCTGTGAATTGTCGTATGAAGAGGGCTTGAGTTTCATCAATCCGATTCCTCATCGCGCAGAATCCATGCCAACGCTCATCAGCAAATCGACCATTATTCAGGCTGCGGGTAATAAGCCGAAAATTATCGAAGAATTCATTGGGCGCGTGAATTCGAAGGATTCGGCCCTAAGCATCGCCAAAATGAAAAGCCCAAGTGGCTGGGTGGAGCCCGGGCAGACGCCGCAATTTGACGAATACACGGTCGTCCTCGTGGGCATGCTGCGCGTCGAGAACCAATCCGGCGCGACCGACGTAATGGCAGGCCAGGCGATTATTACTCGCGCCGGTGAATGGGTACGATACAGCACGCCCGGCCCCGATGGCGCCGAATATATCGCAGTGTGCCATCCCGCATTTTCGCCGGAAACGGTGCGCCGCGATTCACCATAACTTTCGTCCCGCCTTACGCTGACGACTATTAATAGGTTTGCTCGCCATGCATCGACGTCGTTTTCTCGCCGCTAGCGGAGTCGCCGCCCTGGGGATCACAGGTTGCAATCCAGCGGCAAAAGGTCCAGCAGCGGATGCGCCGGTGGATGAATCGAAATTACGCGAACTCAAAGTCGTCCTCGTGGATGACGCCCCGTTTGCGGAAGTTTTGACGCGGGATTGGAAATCGACTTCGCAGCGGCCCTTCTCCGTACAAAATGTGTCTGCGGATGAGCTGCGGAGCATGAAAGAGATCGCGGCGGATGTGGTCATTTATCCGGCGGCGATGCTCGGCGAACTCGCCGAATCAGGGCGGATCGCGCCGCTGGATGAGCGAACGCTTGAGAAACCGGAGCTTGCACGGGAAGAAATCATAGACCTCGCGCGGTTAAAGCTAGGCAACTGGGGACGACAGGTCTTTGGTGTGCCGCTCAGCGCGCCGCATTTGGTGATGGTCTATCAGGGTGAAGGGATCCCTTCAGCGCCTGCGACGTGGCGGGAATTTGATGAACTTTGCAAAACACTGCCTTCCGAAAAGCCAGCCGCGCTGGATCCCTTGGCAAAGGAAACGCGCTCGCTCGTGTTCCTTTCCCGCGCGGCTTCACGTGCGAGAGGGAAGAATCAGCATTCGACCTTGTTTGACATTTCGTCGATGAAGGCGCTGATCGCCACGCCGCCTTTTACGAAATCGCTTGAGGAACTCGCCGCGCGAGCAAAAGGCAGGGCGGAGGAGACGCTCGCCACGACGACGAACATGGTATGGAGTCAAGTCGCGAGCGGAAAAGCATCGATCGGTTTGACTTGGCCAGAAGCGGGGGAAACTCCCAAGGATGCCGCGACGGGCGAGGCGCTGCGGTTCGCTGTTTTGCCGGGAAGTCGAGAGTACTTTGTCCTTGCGGAAAACCGTATGCAGGAGGAAGCCGACGTTCGGCATTTTCCGGTTCTAGGCGGCGCGGGGCGGCTCGTGTCCGCCATTCGAGGCAAACAGGGGCTACGCGATGGAGCAAATGTCCTGGTGCTCCTGTCGGGAAAGGCACGCGCGGAGACACTTGGCGTATCAACGAAAGATGCTTTTCCATGTCGCCAATCGCAGCTTTCCAAAGCAGGCAAATGGCTCGGTGGAATGCGTTCGGATGAACCCGCGAAACGGTTCGCCGAGACAGTCATAGATTCACTCACTGCAGCTGACTATCTGCTCACGGTCAATTTGCCGGGCGAGGGCAAGTACACCGCGGCGCTCGACAAGGCGATTGAGCAAGCGATTCTTGCACAGAAATCGGCGGCAGAGTGCTTGTCGCAAGCAGCGCAGGAATGGGACGCGATTACGAATGGAGTCGGTGTGGAGAAGCAGAAACTGGCTTATCTCCGTAGTTTGGGGCTTGAGGAGTATCGTTAAACGGCAGCCGAATTCGGCGCAGGTACCCCGAACAGGGAGTTGCGCTATTTGCTCGACTTGCCAGCGTTCGGAATGCTCATTTAAACGAAAAGCCGCGATCCTACCGATGAGATAAGATCGCGGCTTGGTATCTAATTTTCGAACCAATTGGTTGCTTAGCCGAACAGGTCGATCAGTGCTTTGTCGGTTGCATTCTTCTTCGTGCTGCTGGAGGTGCTGGCGCCCCAGTCTGCTGCAAGAGGTGCAGTTTGGAATAACAATGCATGGCCTGCGGTGATTTCTTCAGCGACCTGACGAATCGCGTGGTCGCTCGTGCCACCAATGACAGTTTTTGCTGAAGTAGTACCCGCAACAACCGCAATTGTGTTTGTCGTCGAAGAGACTCGCGATCCCGCTTCGCCAGAGGCCGAGCCGCTCGTTCGGGCTTGCGAACTTGTGGTCAGGCTACTGATTACAGCGAGCACGTCCGCCGCCGAGACCCTACCATCGCCATTCACGTCAACCATATAGACCGAAGTCGCATTGGCGGATTGAACGCGATTGCTAAAGGCTTCCAGCACCAGTAATGCATCCTGAGTCGAGACAATTCCGTCGTTGTTGACATCGACGGCATTGTTCGGATTAGTCGCTGGAGCTGTAACAGCGCCATTGGAAGCAATAGGCGGATCAAAGTTTCCCACGATTGGCTGAGCGAATTCATCTCCGAAGTAAACTGAGAAATCGTTGCCAAACGGAGTTGGCTTGTAACGAATTTCCGGGCCGAGTGGTCCTGCCTGAACGCGACTCAAGAGTGAGGCGCCGCCCGAAACGAGGAAGTAGTACTCCCCGCCTTCACGAGGCGTTACACCGTCCCGATCAGGCGCCCAGAGGCCAAGGTCATCGATCCCATCCTTGTCCATATCCGCCGCCACAGGGCGTTCACGCACTCCAGGGAAACCGAATCGGAAGGTTGCGTCGAATGTGCCATCGCGATTGGTATCGACTTGGAACTTATCATCGGCCCAAGTCGCGAAATCATCGGCTCCGTCACCGTTGAAATCACCAACCACCGGTCGTCCCGTCATGTTCGAAGGAATAACAGTGTCGAGCAAGAAGTTGTGATTTGTATCGATTGCCCACGAGGTGCCAGTGAAGATGCCGACTTCGTCCCCATTCGCCAAGTTGCCATCGAAATTACCTGCGACCGGCAAGCCATTGAGATTGAGCGTATCGGGAACGTCAAAATCAGAGACGCCATCGTTAGTGAAATCGATCAACCAGCGGAATTTCGACCCGACTTTGCCATACGCGGCAATCTTGTCGAATCCATCGGCCGCCGCACCGCCGTTTAGTGTGAAGTTACCTGCAAACAAGTTGTCACTTGCATAACCCATCACATAGGTGATATCGCGATTGACGTGGTCGTTATTAGTGGGATCAAAAACCTGATTGCCATTTGTGTCGACGTAGATGCTTCCAGAATTCCACGTACCCACTTCCGGTCGGCTATCAACGGTGAACCGAACGACAAAGTTGCCGCCTGAAACTCCATCGCCGCTAATTTCAAATGGTGCGGCGGGTTGAGGCTGAATGCGGTTCGACTCGCCGTCGAGCTTATTGCCCACCGGGTCTTGAATGCCATCCTTCAAGGTTAAGGTGAAACGATCATCTGGAAGCGGCTTGAAGAAACCGAGAACCAGGGTGCCCGTCGCTGGAACGCCGGCGACCACTGGGTTGGAGACAAAAGTGATGGACTGAATCGCAATTTGTCCATTCGCATCGCCGACGAGTTGGAAGTTACCTGGATCCACCGCTGGATCGAGTCCTGTCGATTGGAGCGCTGGATAGAGGAACTGCAGAACTCGATTGGGCAGGTCTTGAATCGAAATTGACAACGAATTGATTAACGGCGTAGGACGAACCTGGCCATTGGGTTGCTTAAGGTCAAACAAATAGTAGGCCGGGTCACTGGTAATGAATACATTCGTGACCTGTGGACCAACCGTATCGACCATGATCTGCAGCGTTTGCGAGATGCCCGGAGGCGTTGTCACATTTCCAGCGACATCCTCAGCGACAATAAAGAAGGTACGGAGACCATCTTTCGGCAGACCGACATTGTTCAGGTCAGTTGTCAATTCGATATCCCAACGCCCGCCGGGGAACTGGTTCGTACCATCGAGCGGGGTTGCGACCGTCTGGCCCACAAGCAGATCAGTTGCGGAGTCGAAGACACCATTTGCATTGGTGTCTAAGAACAACCGAATCACCGAATTTGCCTCAGCCTGACCCCAGAATTTGGGTGTGGTGTCGTTGGTGGCGCGGTCAATGAACACGCCCGGATGGCCCTGAACACCCGAATCCGTGCCAGGATCAAGACCATCGTTTACAGTTGCAGCGAGACCAAAGGAAGCCGTCGGAGGTAGGGTGTCAACGATGATTTCCAGCGGCAAGCTGCGTTCACCAAAACCGGTCGCGTTGCCATGGACTGGATCGACCATCTGCACGCGAGCGGTGAGGAAGTGCGAACCATCAAACAGCGCTGGCGAAGTGAAGCTGTAAACGCCTGGGCTGCCTGCGACCGGAGTCGCAAAGCCGAGTGGCGTTTGTGGCAGAACGCCCGGCGCCGGGCCTTCATCGAAGATCGCGATGCGGAAACCACCGGCGTTGGCAACGGCGGTGAAGTTAATCGGGATCACGCCGATAGGCGGACTGGTGACCGCGTCGTTCCCTGGAACATCCGAGGTGAAGAAGCGATCGTTGAGACGGAAGAAAATGGTCGGAGTGTTATCGAACGTAATATTGTCAAACTGGCTGCGACCGGTATCGCTGTTGAGCGCGGCGCCGGGGGGATTGGTGCCCGGATTGAGAGGTGCATCTTGAAGTTCCAACGCGAAAGGCGTCGGTGCGGCTTCGTTGATCACCGAGATGCTATAGACATTGGATGCCTGGCTAGTGGCGCCACGAACTCGGAGGAAGTAAATCTGTCCTTGGACGGCGGGAACGCGAATGCGTTCGCCCGTCGCGCCGACAACTCGGAAAGCCCCAGGAACCGCGGTTCCGGTGGAATCGACAACACTGATATCGAGATCGCCCAATCCCGGAAGGTCAGCATCAGTGCGGAAGAAGACTTGGAAATCGAGCGTGCCGGTTTTCAAAGCTTCGACGCGATAGAAATCTTCATCTCCCGGCAATGCAAAGAGATTGTCCGTGTCTGGATCAATCGTTGGATCGACATTGAGCGTTTCACCAACGCCGAGGTGAGTGGCGTTTGGCAGAGTTCCGTTTTGCTCAAAATCGTCGACTTTGTAAACAAACAGCCGGCCGCCATTGGCCAACAAGCCAGTGATCGGATCGAGTCCCTCAAGTCGGGCGAACTCGACATTCGTGTAGACAATCGGCGAGCTGGTTTGACCAATGTTAAAGGTTCCACTGCCCGGCACAGCGCTGACGCGCTGAATCGTGGCATTACCCGCGCCAGCGTCCGCTACACCAAGCCGATCCTGAGTTGTATTGGCGCCGCCATCGACAGTGATCTGTAGTCCAGGAGCGGCAAAAAGTGCGGCATCTTGGGCAATGACGATTGTGTCATTGCCGCTTCCGGCTTCGATTCGTAGTTCTTCGACTGTGAATGGAACAAGAGTATCGGTCTCGGAAACTGCGCCTGTCGTGTTGGTATATCCAACGGAAGTATCGCTGAGTTGCGTTGCGGTGATGCCATCACGGAACGACGTTCCCCGGAACAAAATCTGATCCCAATCGGCGCCGCCATCCACCGTGTCGCTCACGCCATCATTGCCAGGCACGAACACGTCGTCGCCCGCATTGCCTTGGAGCAAGTCTTGGCCTAAGCCCGAATCAAGGAAGTCGTTGCCGGTACCACCCGCCAGAATCTGGCTCGATGCGTCGCCAACCAGGGTGTCATTGCCAGCATCGCCGCCAAGGGCGCCGTAGCCGCTGATAAAGTCATCGCCTTCGCCGCCATTAAGGAAGAAACGATTGGTGGCGACCGTGTTAGTCACGGTATAGAACGTTGTGAGATCGCCCGTCGTATTGATCACGTCGTTGCCGGCTTGGCCAGCAAAGCGGAACAGATCATTTTGCGCGGCGACCGCATTCGCAATCGTTACATCGTAAGAGAGGCCAGAAACCTTGACCTGAGTAAGCGAAACCGCCGAGACTGTTACCGTGTCGGCCACTTCGCGGCCAAAAATAGTGACCGTGTCCGCATCGGCGGCTAAATCATTTGGGCCTTGATTGAGGTTGACAACTTTCACACCCGTCTGGGTGATGTCTTGGATGGTGAAAGCATCGGCTCCGGTCGCCTGCGCGGCGCCAAGATTTGCCACGGCAATCTGACCGCGAATTTCGCCGCCGGCAAAGTTCGTGGTATGAACGTTGAAATAGGTGTTACCCGCCAACAACGCTGCGACGTTTGCGGCTGGGAATGAGACGTTGCGAAGGCTGACGCGGTAGTTAAAGAGTCCAGTTGCCGGGTTGTAAACTTGCTTATAAACCGCAGCTCCACCAATCGGCAAAATCACAGGACCGTTGACGCCCGGCGCTGCAGCATGAATGTGCGAATCAATGATTTGATTCGGGTCATTGATGCCGCTGACCAAGATATCGAGGTCGACAGTTAGCGCGGCGGAATTGAAGCGGAGCTGCGCGGTGCCCGTCGCGGTGGAAGCATTGGCGGGGACTTCTTGAGCGCCCGTCATCGGAACATTTATCCAAGTCGTATCGCGATTGAGCTCAACCTGCTCTGAATCGGCAACGTCCATCACGATCGCGCCGGGCGTGCGATCGAGTCGCAGGCGCGATCCATTTTGTGAGAGAGTCATAGTATCGACAACCGAACCGCCATTCATGGCGAAGACGTCAGACGAGCCTGTACCTCCTTCAAATGTGTCGCTTCCATCACCTGGATCCCACGCGAGCGAGTCGTCATCGGCGCCGCCAAAGAGACGGTCGGAACCCGCGCCGCCGACCAGCGAATCATTGCCCGCTTCTCCCGCGAGATAGTCGGCGCCGCCAAGTCCACTCAGGAAGTCATCGCCATCGCCGCCCGCGAGGTTATCCGCGTTTGGGGTGCCAATGATAATGTCATTGCCGAGCCCTCCGAGCGCCGTGAGTCCGCCCGTCGTTACGAGGGCCCCATCGATCAAGTCGTTGCCTGCACCGCCATCGACCGTGAAGCCATTCGGAATCGCGCCGAGCACAAAGACTGCATCATTGCCGCCTCCAGGCAGAACATTGACGACTTCGAAGCCGGAAATCGAGCGGGCGCGATACAAAATCTGCGCCGCGGCACTCAATGGATTCGCATCGGCGACCACCACTTGTGGCGTCAGAAGACCGCCTGCGGCGCCGAGATTGACGGTGAAGGATTCGTTACCGCTGAGTTGTGCGGAAGCACTATCGGTTCCGTGCAAATTGAGCGAATCGGTATCTGAAAGCGAGCCGTCGTCGTCAACGAAAATGATGTCCGTGTTCGCGACGTAGCCGATGTTCACGACCGGCGTGCCGAATGCACTGTCAACGACTCGAATTTCACCGTTATCGGGACCGGAAGGCAGGACCGACACCGTTTCCGAGACAGTTCCTGCGCCGCCGAGGCCCAGTGCGGTGTGATAGATGATCAAATCGGCCTGGACGCCATCGGCCTGAGTTGGATTGCCTTCATTGAAGAAGACATCGATGCCCCAGCCGCGTGGCGTATTGTCCGCATAGGCCCTGATATCGAGCGTATCGATATCATTTCCGGCGCTCGGCGCGCCAGGAGGAGGATTCTGGTCGTCGCCATAGGCTTTAAGAAACTCGACGCCACTGAAAGCGAGTTGGCTGCTACCATTGATATTGAGGATGAACTCATTGGCGCCATCCGCATCGCCACCCGGCAAGAAGCTATCGGTGTCCGCGCCCCGCACGACGAAGTTGTCGTTTTGATCGAGTGCTGGATTGTTGTTATCACCGATCAGACGTACGGTCGGGGCGTTCAGCCCGCCGAAATTCTCAATCGAAGTGAATGCAAAAGGCAGCGTCGCTGGGCCAATCAACGGATAGAAGACTAGGCTCACCGTCGGCGGAGTTGTCTTGTCGCTATAAACATCAATTTGCTTGAGCGGACCGACAACATTGAGTTTGTCGCCTTGTGGCGCCAGGGCCGGAATCGGGTTGCCGCCGTTGACTACCATCGGGATAACACCCGACGGTGTCAAGAAGATATTGTCAGCTCGCAAGATCCCTGGGCTGTCGGGGATACCAGCTGCCGCTTCATCGCCGCTGTTGACGATTAAGCCGAAGGTCAGTGGAGAAGTTTGAACAAAGCTCAATGCGTTGATGTTGACCGGAAGCAAGGGAATCGCCCCATCATTGGCGCTGATCGCCACCTGGGTGTCGCTCATCAAAATTCGGTCAAATGCGTTGGGGAAGCCAAGTCCCGCAGCGCTGGGGATGAGAACTCCCGCACCGAAGCCAAAGTAGTTGGTTGCTCCTGTGGTCAGCGCGGTCTCGCTCTGACCGTACACATAAAGTTGGTCGCCAGCCGCAGCAGAGCCGCCGCCTGCTGCGTTCAGCGAGGAAACGCCATCGAGGCGGATATCTGGTGCGCTTGATCCCCCGGCAATGCCAGGAAATTGATCAAACATGCTCCCTTCGGAAGGGCCGTTCCATGGATCACCACCGAGGAAGACCAATGCTGACTGAGCCGCAAAGGGGAATACCGTGATATCATCATCCGCCGTGGTGCCCACGACGCTAGATGCATCATTGCCGCCGCCGGCATACCGGATCGTTTCCGCGGTGCCAATTCTCAAAGCAACCGAAAGGCCGCTGACATCGACTACCGAGGTCGTGTCTGAGTAATCAAAGACGACATTGCGTGCTGCCCCCGATGTGTCATTGACGACGATGTTATCGCGATTGGTGTTGCTCGCAGGCGCGTCATCAACGCCGAAACCGACGGGCAGGAATCCATAAAATTCTAGAGCAGTTAACGCAGCTGCATTGCTGCCATTTTGAGTCCACGTGATCGTGTCATTGGCTAAGAAGCCCGAAATGGTCGCTCTGACTTTGTTGGCGAAGCGAGTCGTTTCAAAGGTCGCCGCATTGTCGGTCAGAAGCATCGACTGGGCGCCGTTAAGCAGCACTCCATCGTGAGACAACGTCGCATTATCAGCTGCCGCCGAGAGGACAATATCGAAAATCGCCGATGGTACATCTGTGTTGATTGGATCGAGGCCGTTGAAGCTGATATCGAGCTCATCGCCGCTGGCGGCAATTACAGAAGTCTTGAGATATCCCATGTTGCCATCAGGATCAAGGACGAAGCGACCTTGGTCTTCGGTGGCGCCAACAATGTAAGTTTCACGTGCGACCGCCGCACCGGGATTTCCAAAAACATTTAGGACATCATTCGTCCCATTACCGGCATTGTAAGCGACCCGCAGGTTGACCACGCGCCCCGTGTTGTCAACGGTTAGCGTATCAGAGTTGTCGCTCGTGTTCGCAAAATACTGGGCCCCAACCGCTGCGCTGGGTGCATCGAAGTTGACTTCAATCCCGGCATTGAGAATGGAGCGATAGGTTGTCGCCGTTGGCTTGGACAAAACAACCGTGTCGACCCCAACAGTTCCGGTCACGCTCAGCGTATTGAGATTGTTGAGATTGATTTGCTCCAGCGTCGTAAAATTGATCGCCGAGCCGCCCGAAAACTGAAGCTGAGTGTTCGTCTGGGTAACGTTCGAAGCAAACGAATTCACCGTGAGACGATCGGCGGTCGAAGGTGTGCCGCCGGTATGCGCGTCGCCGTTGATGGTGATCGGCGCGCCCAGTGGGCCGCCGGAAACGGAGAACAGATCGTTGTCATTGCCACCATTGAAGGTGTAGGCGACGCCGGCGACGACGCCGGGCCCATTGATGTTGAATTGATCATCGCCATTGCCGCCGTTGACAATCAGCGAAGCGAGCCCCAAACCGGGTGCGCTGTTGTTCA
>JBKJSI010000239.1:0-2764 GCA_046595915.1 Pirellulaceae bacterium | reverse complement strand
CCTCGGCTACTCCTGGGCTTCGTTGATCTTGCCGCAGCTCGAGCAACAAAGCGTCAACGACCGTATCGATTTTAAAGTCCCCTGGAAGCATCCGAATAATTACCAGATTTCTCAGGCAGTCTTGCCTGTTTTTCGATGCCCCAGTTCGAAAATCGAGTTCCCCGGCGATACGGATTACGGCGGGATATTAGGCTCAGTGATTCTCCCGCCCGCAACGCCAAGCACAGGAAACCTGCTCAATCGCGGCACGCTAGTTCTCTATTCCAACCCCAGCGACTCCATCCATGCGAGCTCCATCATTGATGGTCTGAGCAACACCATCTGTATCGCGGAAAGCCGGGATATTCCGGCCGAAGACGATGGCTTTTGGATTTCTGGGGTCTCGTGCATTTCTCACGACAAGGGCTCAGTAAATTCCGAAAGGCTTGGAATCATGGGATCTCATTCTCAGGGAGCCAACGCGGCTAGAGCGGATGGCTCGGTGTTGTTCCTTTCTCGTTCGGTTTCAGAATCCGTCATCGGGGCGCTGTGTACGCGCAACGGTTACGAAACCGTCACTCTACCATAGGAGCAGTTAGCAAATAGTACGAACTTGTCAGAGATCTATTTCCTCCTTAACCAAACTTCCATTGTTGTCTTTTTACTGTCAAAGGTATTGCCATGAAGAATTTCGCTGTAATGATGCTGGCCCTCGCGTCCCTATTCGCAATCTCCTCACCTGCCGAAGCCGGCGGCGGTGGCGGTGCGAAGAAGAACGCCAAAATCCGAATCACCAATCAGGACACCGTCGCGGTCGGAATTATTTTGAACTCGCCGACCAATGTCTCGAGCTGGAATAGCCAGGCCTCGGTGATGTCGAAGGGTGGAGTGGTCATTCAACCTGGTCAGACCGCAACCTTCAGCGTCGCCGCAGGCACGGTTCAAATCGATGGATTTGATCCTACCGCAGCCGCGCCCACAAAAGTGGTCGGTGGAACGGTCACGGTTCAAAAGAATCAAACCCTCAGCTTGAACGTCGATCGAAACGGCGTCATTCCCTAGTCGTTTCTTAAGAATGATTTCGTTTTCATGAATGCTCAGCTGGTCTTGCCAGCTGAGCCTTTTGCGTTGGTTTAGCGGAGATTCCGAGATTGAAAGCCTTAACATTCCTCGGGAACGCGTTAGTGGTCAACGCGTCAGTAGTTATAAACGCATTAATAGTTATAGTCGCGGCCTTCCTTCATGCCGCGAGTTGGCTTGATGAGCGATACTTTCCCCTTGCCTGGATTGGCCTCGCGCTCCTCTTCCTTTGCTTCCGAGGTAAGTCGACGGCGCTCGCCTGCATCTTCGGATTGCTCTTCGGCTGCGTCATGCTCTCGACCTCGTTTTATTGGGCCACCAACACGCTGGCTTTTACCCTCGATTGCGAGCCAACCGATCTTACTCCCAAAATCGCCTTCGCTTGCCTAATCGCATGGGAATCGCTGCCGTTCGCTTTGCTCGCCTGGATCTATGCCAAGGCGGATCGAGGCCAAATCTCGCTTTGGGCTGTGCCCCTTTCGTGGGTGCTCGTGGAAGCATTTTGGCCGCGCGTATTCCCCTGGGTCTTCGCCCATTCGCAAACCGGTTTCACGGCTTTCGTCCAACCCGCCGAATGGGGCGGCGCCTTGTTCGTGAGCGCCATCTTCGTTGCCGGTTGCGTCGGCGCAAGTCAATTGCTTAAAGCGCGGACCACCCGTTCCTATCAGGCTGAAGCGATGGTCGGCGTAGCGATCCTTTCGACTCTCCTTGGCTTCATGCGGATGACATCCTTGCACACCGAGGCATATGCAGCGTCGGCGCCGCAGAGCTTGAAAATCGGCGTGGTGCAAGTCGACCCTTCCTTCATGGAATCCACCACTAAAATGCGCGCTCAGATCGATTCAATGCCCGCCCCGCTTGATCTGGTCATACTCCCGGAATCAACCTTGAGTTGCTATTCGACAAAGATCGAGCGGCTAGAGCAAATCGTTCGCGATCTTAGCATCGCTCGAGATCCTTACATCAATGTGGAGCCTCTGCGAGGATTATCCGCCGATCTAATTGTGGGCGGGAAATCCTTTATTTGCACCGAGGGCGATGGGGGGCCTGAGTATCAAACAGCTTTCTCGATCGGAAAAGATGGAAAACTACTCGGTCGCTATTTCAAGCGATATCTTCTACCCATCGGCGAATATGTGCCATTCGAAAAAACGTTTCCCAAGCTCCATGAATGGGCGCAGCTCGACCACTATATCGACGCCGGACGCGATCCCGCGCCACTCACTCTTAGTAACGGCGCCAAGATCGGAACCCTAGTTTGTTATGAGGATACCGTCCCCGAAGCGGCCAGAACCACCGTCGCCAGCGGCGCGGAAGTTCTAGTTTGCATCATCAATGGCTCCGCCTTCGAATCCCCGGTCGCGCTCCAGCAGCATCGCCGGCTCGCCCAGCTTCGATCCGTAGAAAATCGCCGCACTTTCATTCGGTGCGCGGCGACCGGTGATTCGTGTGTGATTTCGCCTACCGGAGAAATGCTGCAATCCCTGCCACTCTTTCAGGATGGCTCGTTGATAGCCCAAGTCGATCGCCGCACGACGAAGACTTTGTATACCCGTGCTGGTTACCTCTTCCCCTATTGGTGCATGGGTGCGTGCATCACCCTCGCTGGGTGGAGCATCATCGCCAAGCATCGCTCGACGCCACGGCTGACAAAAGAGCTCAGCCACGACGATAACTTGAGGCCTCTTGGTAAATAAAAACCGCG
>JBKJSI010000186.1:0-3381 GCA_046595915.1 Pirellulaceae bacterium | reverse complement strand
GCCGCGATTGGCGACGAAGCAACCGTCCGCGAAATCCTCAAGTACTCACCCAAAGAAGCTTCGATGATCGGCCCCGATGGCGTCCCGGCCATTCACATGGCAGTAAAGATGAACCATCCCAAAATCGTCTCCTTGCTCCTCGCCTCAGGCTGCGATGTAAACCTTCGCGAACAGTCCGATGATCGCGGCGAATTCGCTGAAACACCAGTCGATTGGGCGGAATTCTGGAACCGCGAAGAAATCCTCAAAATCCTCACAAAAGCCCAAGGCGTCTCCAGCACCGAACTAAAAGACAAATCCAACCAACCGCCAGGCTCAGAATACGAATAGCCTCCTAAGATTAGCGTTGCTTACCATCCAATTCTTTGAAGGTCTCGCAAATTCGCTCCTACCGCATCCACAAAATTCGTGTAAATCGGTGTTCATCCGTGGTTGGCATCGTCTCCGTGACCTCTGTGGCTCTGTGTTTCAAATGGATTGGTTCAGGCTAGACCGGACCAAGTCCATTCGCGTCAATTCGCGGTCCCCGAATTTCCTTCGCTCCCTCCGTTTCCTTCTGTTCAATTGCACTGCATTCCCTTCCCCTCCTCCTCCATCTTGAAAATCCTGTTCATCCTGTCCCAAAAGCCTGAAAATCCGAGCTTTCCCGCAGTTTCAAATCCGTTACATGATCCCAATTCTCATTTTGCAATCTTCCCCTTTCATCCCTTACCATAGATCGAGGTCCAATCGCCTGGAAATGGATTACCAACATGATCACTCGAATCACCTCCATCTGTTGCATCGTATTTTTCTCGGTGACTAACGAATGCGCAACCGCCCAACTTCCCACCAAAGCCGAAAACCAATCCCAAAACCTCAGCATCACCGTCGACCTCAACTCCAAAACCAATCCAGCAACTATCGACCTCGACAAACCCTTCGACGTAACGATCACCAATCTCGGTAACGAGCCGATCCGCCTTTGGCGGCCCGAGTCCAAGGAAGGTTATTTCCAACTAACGCTGCACTTCAAGTCGCCGCAGTCCGGCAAAACAACGATCGTCCGGCATCGTGTCATTGAAGACGACAGATTCTTCTCGCTGGGAATCGGTGAACTCACCGACATCGGCGCAGTGCAAACGCTCGCGCCCGGAGAAAAGTTACAGCTCGCGGTCTGCCTCAGCGAAATCACCTGGAGCTACGCAACCTGGGAAAGTTTGCCAGCTCCCAATGGCAAAGAACCCTATCAGTTCTCCGCGCACTTTGATTCACTTGAAACGCCGGAAGCGGCTAAAGAAAAAATCTGGATCGGCGCGATCTCCAGTCCTGAAATCGCGGCGAAGTTTGTAGCCCCCAATTTGAATACACCACACGAACTGCTCACTCACGGCATTCCAGACGCTGCACTGGAACTGATGAAGCGCGACAAAAAATGGATTCCTAAGAAGGACTCAATGCAGTGTACGCCCCTGCATCATGCCGCGCGCTTCGGCACAGCCAGCGTCGTCAGTTGGCTCGTGGAAAATGGCGCCGATGTGAACGCCATGGCCTACAACAATTTCACACCGCTCGATTTCGCCGACCAGCCCGACGTCGTCCGTGAGCTCTTAAAAGGCAAACCGAAACTTCGCGGGGACGAAGATCGACAAAATCCATTACACAGGGTCGCCGAGAATTTCGCCAACGCGCGTGATGCAAGCTCGCGAAAGCGTTGGACGGAAATCGCCGACTTACTACGAGCCGCAGGCGCAAAAGATGACCTGATCGTCGCGATCTACCTCGACGATTTGCCCCTCGTCAAAAAGATTCTCAATGCCTCGCCTGAAGCAGCAACGACTCTCAAGTATCCGGCGCCCCTCCGGCTTGCCGCGCGCCTTGGTCGCCTGGCGATTTGCAAAGCATTAATTGAAATTCCCGAGGTCGATATCAATGACGTGGACGGCGGCAGCGGCTATCCGATCGCCACGGATGCCGTGGCCTACCCAGAGATCATAAAACTGTTGATCCAACACAAAGCAGATACTGCGTCGCGTATCAGTTATCGAGGCATGCTCGCCGGAAAACTATTCATCAACGATAACGCAACGCTTTTGCACTTCGCAGCGGCGCATGGTGCGCCAGAAACAGTGACAATTCTCATCGACCATGGCAATGACCTGTTCGCAGAGGCCAAGGAGAGATTCTCTGATTCAGATCGCCCGCAAACCGCCCTCGATCTCGCAGCCATGCAAGGCCAATATCAAAATGTACTCGCCATGATCAAGCATCCCACTTTCGCTCGTTCGCAAAAGAGCTTTCGCCAACCGCGCCTCGATCGCTGCCTCGTACTCGGCAGTCGCAATTTCAGGGAAGACCAAACAGACTTAGCGAGTTTTTATGACGGCCTAATTGAAGCCGGCGCAAATCCAAACGCCGTCGTCGATGGCTACACCGCAATCAAGGCCGCAACCGATAGTCTGAACCCCAATGACCCTAAAAAGAATGTTCCAGCGATAAAGGCGGTCAACCTGCTCAAACTCGCAGGCGCAGAAATCGACCTCCCCTCGGCGGTTCTCCTCGGCGATGAGGAACTCGTCGCGAAATGGCTCCAGAAGTCGCCCGCCAGCGCCCGTGAATGGAGTGCCGAAGGAATTCCCGCCCTGCATTTGGCGGTGAGAATGAACCACCCCAAGATCGTCACCCAATTGCTAAATGCCAGCGGCGACATCGAAATCGGCAATCAATCCGAACACACCGGAACCAGAGGCGAGACCGCCCTCCACGCCGCCGCGTTCTGGGGCCGATTGGAAATCGCCAAACTCCTGATCAAAAGCGGCGCCAAGGTAAACGCGATAGATTCCGCGGGCCGCACACCGCTCTTTGAAGCCATCCGAACAAAGAACCTCAAAACCGCCCGCCTACTCCTCGAAAACGGCGCCAAAACCAACATCAAAGACAAAGAGGGCAAAACACCCTTAGACTCGGCCGAGGGCAACAAACAAGTCGCCGATCTCTTCAACGAATTCCGGCCCAATCCCTCGAGGAAATAAGTTCCACATAATATCGTCAAGGAATTGTAACGACGTTATTCATGCGTAGCGCTCTGAGTGGCTTCCTGAAATTAGGCATCACTTGCAATTGCGGCCCTATCTCGCCACCAACTGCCAACATCGCCACCGACCTCGAGAGCCCGCCACCGACCTAGAGAGCCCGCCACCATCGCCACCAACTCCCCCGGCAAACTTGCCAACCTCGCCCCTCAACTGCGCCCTCAATCCGCCGAGAGGGGGCGCGTGGGGCATCCTAGCTGGACAGCGCCATGTTCCGTTTCATGAGGCGGCGTAAGTGGTTTGTCAATGAAGAGTTATTGATGTTGACGCGAGCTTGAAAAAGAGACGACCTTCCGTGTGCAAAAATGTT
>JBKJSI010000054.1:0-15523 GCA_046595915.1 Pirellulaceae bacterium | reverse complement strand
CGTGACCGCGCGCGATGCGGCGGGGCTGCTCATTGGTGTTTCGCGGGCGATTACCGATTTCTCGTATGCGACTTACCTGTCGGATTTGGCCGTGGATCAGGCGTTTCAAGGCCAGGGAATTGGCCGGGAACTGATCGAGCGGACCCATCAAGCCGCCGGATTCGATACATTACTGATCTTGCTCGCCGCCCCCAAGGCGCGATCCTATTATCCTCATATCGGCATGGCCGCGCACGACTCCTGCTGGACCTTCGCCCGCCGACCGACGCCCGCTACGAAGACATAAACAGAATCCATGGCACACTCAAAAAGCGTCGAATCCCAAGAGAGCGAACCGCTGCCGACGCCGCCGGCGCGATGGCTGCCAAAACTGCTCCATAACCTTTTTATGGCTTCGCTGTTCCTGGTGGTGTGCTTTTCGCTCGCCCGGTTTACCGCACGATGGTCGGCTTGGGGGGAGCTCTTTAGCCACTTCGTCATTCAGTATGGGTTGATCCTCCTTCTCGGCGCCGCCTATTCCTTCGCGATTTCGGCGCCGCGATATGCCCTCGTGATGCTCTGCTTTGCCAGTCTCAATCTGTCGCTGCTTTTGCCGTTCATTCCCCGTTCATTGCCGCCAGAACCCGCAGACGTCATTCCGATCTCCTCCGTCAATGTGCTGATCAAAAATCGCGATTACCGACGGACGCTGAACTTTGTCGAATCGGCGAGCCCCGATATCTTGATCGTCTCCGAAGTGGACGAGGAGTGGCTGCAAGCGCTCGACGCGCTCAACTATCCGCATAGCAAAAAGTTCCCGGCCGTTGATTGGCTCGGGCTTGCGATTTATAGCCGCTTCGAAATCCTGTCCAGTGAAACGTTTCCGGCGAACTCGCCTGATCCTTATGCCTGCGCCTGGACGCTGAAGGTGAAAGAGGGCGAACTCGTGGTCATCGGCGCGCATCCGGAGCCGCCGCGGTTGCCGCCCAATTCGGAGCGACAACACGTCCTCGAAGAGATGACCCAGTTTGTCGCGAAGTTCTCCAAGCGAAAACCGACCGTGTTAATCGGCGATCTGAATGTCACGCCCTGGTCGCCCTATTTTGAGAGCATGAAGCAAGGGGCGGAACTCACCGATGCCCGCGTTGGCCAAGGGGTCACGCAGACCTGGCCCGCGCAGTTTCCGCCGCTCTGGATTCCGATCGATCACTGCCTGGTCTCAAAGGATGTCACCGTCCACGGCTTTTGGGCCGCGGAATCGGTTGCCAGCGATCACTTTCCGATCGTGTGTCGCATCTCGTTGCCTCGTACGCCCTAGTAGCCTCCACTCGCGGAGCGAGAGGGCTACGTAGCCGCGGTCGCTCCGAGGGCGCGAGCTTTTCAAAACGCTTACTTTGTGAGAATTTATCATGCCCACCGTCGCTATTCTCGGCGCTAGCGCCGATCGATCGAAATTTGGCAATAAGTCTCTCCGTGCTCATCGCGATGCGGGGTACACGGTTTACCCGGTGAATCCCAAAGGGGGCGAAGTCGAGGGCGTTGCCGCCTTCACTTCGATTGTCGATGTGCCAGTCGTTCGGCTTGATCGCATCAGCGTTTATCTGCCGCCGGCGATTCTTTTGAAAACGCTGCCGGATATTGCAGCGAAAGGCTGCGAAGAGTTGTGGCTCAATCCAGGGACGGAGTCCGCGGAAGCGATTGAGGAGGCGAAGAAGCTGGGGCTGAATGTGGTAGTGGGGTGCAGCATTATCGATGTAGGGCGGAGCCCTCGCGATTATGGGGATGTTTAACCGGATGGTTCGAAAAAGACTTTCTTCGCCTCGCGGTACGCGAAGCCACCCCGCCCCCCAGTTCAAGGCACGATTGCGAACTAATATCCTGACGTTCGTTGCAACAATTCGATGGCGTGTTTTGACTCCTTGAGGCCGAGACGGCTAGCGTCTTTGAAGATTTTGACCGCTTCGATCTTCCGCCCTTCTTTGAGCATTTGCATTATTTGTTCTGAAATTTCGTCGGGCAGAGTTTGGTCGGCCCCGTTTAGGCGAAAGCTCACTTTGGCTTTGGTGGCTGCGACGCTGGAAAAGGCGCCGCTAGAAAAGGCGTTTGGGTCTTTGAATCGCGCTAAGTCATCTGCTTTTGGATTCACCCCTTCAAATTTGATGGCGCGCTTGATTGCAAGTAAGAGCCAGCAAGCCCCCACGCCCAACAAGAAGCCGCCGACCAGCGGGTGAACGCCGATTGACTGGAATAGATCGGAAAGTGACTTTAGCATTTCATGTTCCGCGATTCTTTACATCGTGCTTTCTGTAGCAATTTTGCAATTCTACCGAGGCCAGTCAAAAGTGTAGCAAGGATCGTGTTGTCTCTCATGGCCACCAGAAACGATAAAGGCCAACCGCTTTTTGGCGGTTGGCCTTTGAATTGATTCGCAATGCTGTGATTGTCAACATCGCAGCGATAGGCGACTACCAAGGGCCGCGGATGTAGTACTTGCCGAATTGGTCGGTGTGGCTGGGCCAGATTGGCGTTGGTTGAAGTGGGCCGGCGCCTTCGAATTCGCCTGGGAAGGGGCGTTGGTATTGATGATAGATCGGCGTGATGGTGGTGCGAGCGACGCCCCAACTATATGCCGATTGTGTGTTTGAATAAGGAGAAACGACTAGGGCTGTGGGAACTCCCCATTGCTGGTTGTAGTAACCAGCGTGCCAAGAGTTGTTCGAGGCTTGATACATCGCGTTGCGATGGGCATGTCCGCGAACGCCCCATTGGGCCTTTGCTTCGCCGGTGAAGAAGAGCGACGCGCCGAACAGGACCGCCGCTGCTATGAGCCATTGTTTCATTTTTTGTTCTCCCGAGTTGATTTGGTTTTGGGGTTGGGCGGCGAGCCCCTCACCCTAGCCCTCGCCCCTGGTTACAAGGGAGAGGGGACAGGATTTGGCGTCGCTGCAGAAGTTATCGCCAGGTCACCGAGGCGCGGGTCATGCCGCGGCCGCCGTTGTAGTAGTTGTGATAGGTTTTGTTGTGGCGATAGAGCATTTCGTGAGGCATGAAAGGCTCATAGGTGTAAAAGGTGCTTCCGACGTGGGGAGGAATGGGATAAGGCGCCATGTAGAGAGCTGCGCCATAATTGCTGCTTCCGGAAAAAGGGACACCAGCTGGGCCGACGTACCAATTGGAATAGAGATCTGGATTACCGTATTGATAGAGCTGGGCGGGAGGTCCGCCGTAGTTGGGTACGGTGTTGAGTCTGGCGGCGTGGTGATTGCCGACCAGGCTGGTGCCTCCGGCGGAAGTGCCGCAATTGGCGCAGTTCTGAGCGGAAACCGAGTCAGCGGCAAAGACCATTGCGATGGCGGCAATCAAGCCAGCCATCAAAAATCTCCCGATTCGAGCCATGTCCAGTTCCTCCTGAAGTTCCCGCGAGTGGCATGGCGGGAGTGCGGTGTTTTGTCTCGTCAGCGCGGTGGCGCCGCGTGATGGCGATACGGTCTATCGCATCCCTGAAAAATTCGGGTGTTATCCCCCGCTATTTTCAGGGATTCTGCTTCGCTGCGTTCGACCGTCGCAACCGGCGAAACCGTCACCTGGGAACGGCCTTGGGACTACTTGATCGTGCCGCTATACTTTACCCAGATAGCGGGAATTAACGCATTCACTCCATTTTAGAGTTCATTACTGGGCTTATTTTTAGGGCGAACGGAATCGCGGCCGAATACGCATGGAGGGGCTTGGTATTAGCCAGATGACTGGCGAGGCCGCAACACCTGCAAGGCCGATCGACTTCGCCTCGTACCCGCTCAAGGCACTGAGGAAGACGATGGCAAAAGAGGCGGCAAAAGTTAGTGAAGAAGAAGCTGAAACCGAATCCGCCGCTGGAGGCGAAGAAAAACACTCGCCAGGAAGGAATGGAAAGCCCCGCGCTACCGCCGAATCGATGGCGGCGAAACAGCGCGATATCTCCGTTAGCGAGTTCTTCGCCAAGAACCGCCATCTGCTCGGTTTCGATAACCCCCGCAAGGCGCTCCTGACGACGGTCAAAGAAGCGGTCGACAACTCGCTCGACGCCTGTGAAGAGGCAGGCATCATCCCCGAGGTTTGGGTTGCGATCGAGGCGGTCTCCGCCAATCGCTATCGCGTCTCCGTGCAAGACAATGGTCCGGGCATTCTCAAAAAACAGATCCCGCTGATCTTCGGCAAATTGCTTTACGGCTCCAAGTTCCATCGCCTCCGCATGAGTCGCGGTCAGCAGGGTATCGGTATTAGCGCCGCCGGCATGTATGGCATGCTCACGACCGGCAAGCCGGTTCGCATTGTCTCCAAGCTGTCGCCCAAGAAGCCGTGGCACTATTACGAAATCCAGATCGACACCAAGAAGAACCACCCCGAGATTCTCAATGGCAAAGGGGAAGGCGAGGACTTTGATCCCGGCGCTAAATCGATCGAAGCGATGAAGAAACGCTCGATCGAATGGATCGATAACTACGCTGGCGAGGAAGAAGGCAAGGAAGGCGATGTCGTCAAAAGCGGCACTCGCGTTTCGATTGACCTGGAAGCGAAGTTTCACCGCGCCCGTGGTAGTGTGGGGGATTATCTAGAACAAACGGCGATTGCCAATCCGCACGTCACGATTCACTATCGCGACCCGGAAGGCCAAGAAACCAGCTATAAGCGCTCGACGAGCAAGCTGCCGCCCGAGCCGAAGGAAATCAAGCCGCATCCTTATGGCGTCGAGCTTGGCCGCCTTGTGACGATGCTCAAAGACTGCGAGCAGACGACGATCACGCAGTTCATGACCGACTCCTTTTCGCGAGTCAGTCCCGGCGTCGCGAAATCGATTTGCGACACGGCGAAGATCAGCACCCGCGCTCATCCCAAGCGAATTGGTCGACAGGAAGCCGACGCACTTTATGCGGCGATCCAAGAAACGAAGATCGGCTCGCCTGCGACGGATTGCCTTTGCCCGATTGGCGAAGAGTTGATTCTCAAGGGCTTGTTGCATGTTGTGCCCGGTGAGTTTTATGCTGCCGCTACTCGGCCACCGAACGTTTATCGCGGCAATCCGTTCCAGATCGAAGTTGGCCTTGCTTTCGGCGGCTCAGCAACGGCTCAGCGTGTGACGCTCGAAGCGCTCACCGAAATGCTCGGCGAGAGTGACGCGCGCACATTGCGCCAGTTCCTCATGAACACCTTCGATGGCATCGGGAGCGACGCCTCCGAGAAGATTCTTACCGAAGCCAAAATGGGAACGCGATCGAGCCCGCAAAAGCTGAGCAAAGCCGAGATTTCGCAGCTCCATTCGGCGATGAGAAATGTGAACCTGAGCGAAGGCCAGACGATGCAGGTCTTCCGTTACGCCAACCGTGTACCGCTGCAGTTCCAACCTGCGGCATGCGCGATTACGCAAGCGATCATTCAGCTTAATTGGCGTCCCTATGGCCTAGGCCAAGGCCGCGGGCAGCTTCCCTCGGGCCCAATCAGCATCATGGTTCACATGGCGAGTGTCTGGGTTCCTTTCACGAGTGAATCGAAAGAGGCGATCGCGAGTTACCCCGAAATTCAAAAAGAGCTCCGCCTGGGCATCCAAGCCGTTGGTCGCAAACTCGGCATGTACCTCAATGCCAAGAACCGCGTGAAGCAGGAGGGCGAACGCCGCAACATCTTCTTGCGTTACCTGGGCGAAGTCGCCGAAGCGGTAAGCGTCATCAACGGCGCCGACAAAGTAAAACTCTACGAGAATCTCCTCGAAGTCGCCAAAAAGAAAACCGTCGAAGCCGACGCGAAATACAACGATCGCGGCAAACGAGTCGAAAAAGATCCGCTGGAGGAGCTCGGCGAGAATGTGTTGATCATTCCGCAAGAGCCGGAAGGCGGCGCCTCGCCGCAGGCACCAGAACCGGCGGCGAAAGGGAAAAAGCGGAAGTAGAGGCTTGCAAACAATTAATTCTGTTATGACTACACCAATACCCGACAATTCGAGTCTCAACGCAGCGATACAAGTGGATCGACCGCTTACGTTCAAGCAACGGCTCGATGCGGATTGGGAATATGCGATGACAGAGGGCTCGATCTTCTTTGAAGGTCGAGGCGCTGTTCACGATTCCATGAGGCGAATCACCGCGCGACTCAAAGAGTTGGGAATCCCTTACGCCGTTTGTGGCGGCCTTGCGCTGTTTCACTACGGCTTTAGGCAATTTTGCACCGACGTCGATATCCTGGTAACGAAAGAGAACATCGATCGCATTCAGCAAGAGTTAGTGGGCAAAGGCTATTTTCAACAATCGCCCTACGCTAGAACGATTCGCGACGAAATCAGCGGCGTCAAGATCGATCTTCTGTATGTCGGCTATGTGCCTGGCGAAAAAGCACAGCAAGAAATTGTTTTTCCGAGACCAGAAGATGCGTCTCAAGAGTCCGGCGGCATCAGCTACTTGCAATTGCCGACACTGATAACACTGAAGATCATTTCGGGAACTTATGATATCGCAGGTTACAAGGACATCGGAAGCGTCATCAGCGCGATCGATGTGATTGACTTGCCATTAGATTACGCGGAGCAACTTGCTCCAAGTGTAAGAGCACGTTATCGAGAGCTTTGGCAAAACGTGATGGACGCATATGTGAGGCATATGCATCTGATTTTTGTCTCGGAGCCACCGGCTGCGGGTGTTGATGCCTGGGACTACCTATTTCAGCAATTTCCCGACGAGGATTCTCGCTTTCAGGCAATGCGACGAGATAAAATCGAGGCAGATTTCACGAAATGGGTTGACGCCGACGTGGTCATGCTTTGGACCAAAGACCGCTCGATCGCTAGAAAACATGGGCTGCACCCGGAACGAGAATTCATGGGCTCGCCGCTTCC
Organism: Pirellulaceae bacterium; assembly: GCA_046595915.1. GTDB lineage: Bacteria > Planctomycetota > Planctomycetia > Pirellulales > Pirellulaceae > JBKJSI01. The sequence goes on along the minus strand of JBKJSI010000054.1, from coordinate 8,682 downwards.
CTAATACAAGTCAAATCGCCCACGGAGGAAATCGAACGTAAGATGGCCAAATCCAAACCCAGAACCGCCGCCCCCGCCGGGCCTCCAGCGGTTCTTACCGATAAAGACAAAAAAACGCTGACCGCGCTGCGCGACTTAGCTAAGCAGGTCGTCGACACTGCCGAGAAGAAGAAGACGCCCTTCCTCGATATCCCTTCGCGCAGTCTCTCGAACGTGCGATTCAATAAATCGCAGCGGTTCATCGAGATGGGCTCGAGCACCAACAAGCGCGAGCTCTTCAATCTGTCGCAGGCCAAGGCCTACATGCAGACGATCCTCGTCGGCAGCGGCTGCAAGCAGCTCATCGAGCGCGGCAAGACCTCGAGCTTGCGAGGTCTCTATTACATGCTGCTGCACACGATCGAAGGCAGCAATGAAAAGACATTCGAAGATCAGTCCGAATCAGACACCATGATCGAAGACATGGAGGTCACGCTCAACGCGCTGCGCGAAGAGCTCCACCTCTATGCCGAAAAACGCGGCGAAATGGTCGGCCCGATCACGCTCCTCGACTCCGGTGACGAAATCGATTGCACCCGCATGGGCTCCGGCGGCTATGGCATTCCCTCGATCGTCGAACCCGATCGCATTCAATTCAAAAAATGCACCGCCAAGTTCATCCTCCATGTCGAAAAGGGTACGGTCTGGCAACGCTTCAACGAAGACAAATTTTGGAAGAAGCACAACTGCCTTTTGACTCATGGCGCCGGTCAGCCGCCGCGAGGCGTCCGTCGCATGCTGAGCCGCCTGCACAATGAACTCAAGCTCCCCATCTACTGCGTTCTCGATAACGATCCGTGGGGATACTATATCTATAGCGTTATCAAGCAAGGCTCGATCAACCTGGCCTATGAATCGCGCCGCATGGCGATTCCCAACGCCAAGTTCCTCGGCCTTCGCAGCAACGACTACGAACGCTGTAACCTTGGCGCCGGAATCAAACTCAAGCTCAATGACACGGACAAAAAACGCGCCAAACAGATCGCTGAGTACCCTTGGTTCAAAGAGAAGAAGCCTTGGCAGCGTGAAATCGATATGATGCTCGCCAACGATTTCAAACTCGAAGTCGAGTCTCTGATGAGTAAAGACATCAGCTACGTGACCGAGGTTTACGTTCCACAGCGGCTCGAAGAGGGCGAATTCCTTGACTAGTTCTTCCGACAAGCCGTCAACCTCACGATCGCGCGCCGAAAAACCACCTCCAGAGCCGCCGCTCCCCGTCGCGCCGCTGACCCTCGAAGACTACGAAGAAGTCGCCAGCCTTTGGAAAGCCTGCGAAGGCCTGAGTCGCATCGAAACGGTCGACGAATACCAGCGCTTCCTCGAGCGCAACCCCGGCCTCAGCGTCAAAGCAATCGACCCAAGTGGAAAACTCGTCGCCGGCATCATGGTCGGCTACGACGGGCGTCGCGGCTACATGTACCACCTCGGCGTCACGCCCGAGTATCGCCGTCGCGGCGTCGCTAGCCAAATGGTCAAAGGATCGTTAACCGCCCTCCGCAACCTCGGCATGCGCCGCTGCACCATCTTCCTCTTCGCCGACAACAACCTCGCCAAAAAATTCTGGGCCGCCATGGGCTTTAGGCCTCGCCCCGAGCTCCGGTCGATGTCCTTCGAGTTGATCGAAGACGAACCAAGTTAGCCCGCCCGTCCACAATGATTGTCCATAAAAAACGAGGCAATTGTTGAACAAATGGCGCCACTGCGTTTCTATAATTTCCGGAAGCCGCCTGCGCCGACCTGGCGCATGCGAAAACAAGCAGCGCCCGTACGCGGGCGCATTGGAAAGACTCCCAAGGGCGGCGCCCAACTTGGCAACCTAAGACATCGATTGGCAACCTAACCCCTAGATAGTGGCCATCTAGGCCTTCTAGGCAGCCTAAAGAAAACAAGCCCTTTTTGCGTCTCCCGCGATGGGGGGCGTTACAAATATTTCTGATAAGCCGCCACCGCCAGTACATCGCACCGGTCATTCTCCGGATGCCCGCTATGCCCCGCGACCCGCGTGAACTTCAACTCATGCTTGGCGATCAATTCATCCAGCCGCTTCCATAAGTCGACATTCTTCACCGGCTTTTTGTCGCTCGACTTGATCCAGTTGTTCTTCTTCCAACCCGCCATCCAGGTCATCAGGCCGTTGCGGACATATTCGCTGTCGGTAAAGAGCTCGATGCGGCAGGGACGCTTGAGCGTATCGAGGCCTTCGATCACCGCCTGCAGCTCCATGCGATTGTTAGTCGTCTCTGGCTCGCCGCCCGCCTTCTCCATCTCCTTATCGGTGGCAACGTGCCGCAAAATAAACGCCCAGCCGCCAGGCCCCGGATTGCCGCTGCAGCCGCCGTCAGTATAGAGCAGCACTTCCGGTTCGAACGCTTTTCCTTCAGCCTTAAGGGTCATGCGAGGAGGACATCCGCGTGAAAAATCGAAGAGCGAAACTGCGGTTAGTTTTGCTTGGGAATCACTTCACCGCGAGGGGAGGTCGCGACAAGCGTCGAATCCTCACCGCGCATAAATTCACTTCTTGGCATCTTATTAAGGTCATCGACCCTCGCCTGAAAATCGCCGCGCACTTCGGTCGACTCCAGCCGCCAGGGCAACACAAAGGTAAACGTGCTCCCCTTGCCCAGCTCGCTTTCAAAACCAATTTCCCCGCCCAGGAGTTTGCATAGTTCCTTGACGATCGAAAGACCTAGCCCTGTGCCGCTGTATTCGCGCGTGAGGCCATCGCGACCTAGCACGGCGCTGCCTTGGCGGAATTTCTCGAAGATTACTTCGCGATCCTCTTTGGCGATTCCGACGCCGGTATCGGTGACAGATACTCGCAGCCGCTCTTCGCTGATCGCCGCCGCGCGAACCGTAATACGCCCGCCGTCGGGCGTAAATTTAATCGCGTTCGAAAGCAGATTGGTCAAAATCTGCTGCACTTTGCCTTGATCTTGGACGAGTGTCGGGAGGTCAGGCTCGGTAACGATTTGCAAGTCGAGGTTCTTTTCATCGGCCAGCGCCTTCACCATGTCGCACTGGTTGTGGATGATGGTATCGATTCGAAACTCCGCCAGGCGTACATCCATTTTGCCGGCTTCGAGTTTGGCGAGGTCGAGAATGTCGTTGATCATTTCGAGTAGGAATCGCCCCGACTCGCGAATTCGGAGAGCGTAACGCTTTTGCTTGTCGGTAAGCGAGGGGATCCCTTCGAGCAATTCTGAGAAGCCGATGATGCTATTGAGAGGGGTGCGCAGCTCATGACTCATGTTGGCCAGAAAGTCGCTTTTGAGATAATTTAGCTGAAAGAGCCGCATATTGGCTTGGGCGAGTTCATCCGCTTTGGCGTTGATCGATGTATTCGCTTCAGCGAGCTTTCGCTGGGCGTCGACCATGTTACGAAGCATCGTGTTGAAGGAAGTCGCGAGATCCTCGAATTCGTCGTTCGTCAGCAGTTCCGCGCGCGCGTCAAGATTTCCTTCAGCGACTTGCTCGCTCACTTCCCGCATATGCTGCAGCGGCTTGACGACGACGTATCGTACGATCACATAGAGCGCGAGCATCGAAACGAATACCGTGACGATTGCCGCCGCGATCAGGATCGAGCGGACTTCGGTAATGGCCCGCTGCGTGCGATGGTAGGGCAGCGTAATGCGAGTAAAAACCACAGGCGGGAACGGCTCGATTGCGCTGGCTTTGTCATGTGCTGGCAAATCGAGAACGCTTCCTTTATGGCAATAGCTGCATGATCCTTGCCAGTAAATGGGCTGGTAGAATTTCAATTTCCCTTCGCTGGGGAGCGCGATTTCCTCGAATAGGGGGCGCAGCTCGTCTTGTGGCACTTCCAGTTTCAAGTCTTTTCCGGCCACGTGAATGTTGAGGACGCGCGTTTGCTCCTTTTGCGTTTCGGCGCCTACCTCGATTTCATCCTTCGAGCTCGGGGGATGTTTTTTTTCCAGCTCCTCCAATTGCTGCAAGAATCGCAGGTCAAGACGCGAAAGTAGGACGCTTTCACTTTCGTCTTCAGGCGCCTTGAAGTTCGTTAAATAGGGATGAATGTTGTGGTCAATGGGCTGTCTCGTGAATAGTTCGACTTCAGCGCTTTCAGTGCCCAGTTCGTCTCGCACTCGCTTGATGAAGTCTTCGGCCGCAGCATTCCCCTTCACCCAATTTTCCCAATGCCGACCGGTTAAATAATTCGTCTGCCAATCCATTGCCTGGCGGCGAGCGGTGTCGAGCACGAGGCGCTCGGCCACAATATCGACCCACCAGAAGGCGCCGCCGATTAACAGCAATAAGCAAAATCCGAATAGAAGGCGACACTTCCGCTCTAGGCTAGTTTCGCCCAGCAGTCGCTTGACCGATCGGTAACCAGGAGAGCGATTCGTCACCGTGCGCTAGCCAACCTCCCGCAGGGCGGAACAGGGTATATGGCGATCATCGAAGATTGAGATCGAGGGGTAATGGGAGAAATGCCATCGACCATCCGCGAAGGAAATCTCAGGTCTACTTTATAGCGGATTCACCAGGATCAGGACGCGGATTTCCGTCGGCTTTTCGCCTCCACGCATTTGACTGGCGGCGGTAATCACGTTGCCCAGCGGCGCTCGGATCGCCGATTCAATCTCAAATAGCCGAGTATTTGGCTGTCGAACGGCTCCGCCGGCAGCGTCGGGCATGAGTTGGGGAGAACCTTCCGGCTTACCAAAGAAGGTTTTGGAGATGGAAAAGTCGAGCAAAGCGGATTTGGCGTCGAATGATTGCGCGGTGACTTTGATGTGGTTTCCGAGCGTTTCGCGCGACACATTACCCATCATCGGTCGCATCGTAGCAGCGTCGCCTGGCGTCCCTGGGCCGCCAGTTTCGCGACGGGTTACACCGCCCCCCATTGTGAATGAATCCAAGATGGCGACCGATTCACTCAACTTTGTTTCGGCCGATTTTCGCTCTTCGACAGCGAGGTAAACATGGTTGAGGACTTCGGCCTTGGTTTCTTTTTCAAGGCCACCGAGTATGGTTAACAATTCGGCGCGCGAGCCAGCTAAGTCGACCTCTTCGCCTTTAGGAAGCTGAAGTTGCACTAGCCAGATTTCAATTGCGAAGAACTGATCTGAAGTTCGAACAGGCGATTTGGCTTGGATGGTCTTTTCCGGCGTTGCCTTATCATGCGCTGCACCGCCCGATTCGATGCGGGCCAAGATTTTCTTCATCGTTGCGACATTCGGCGATGTCGTTCGAAAGTAAAGGCGATTGTTCTCGGTATCGAACCGGGGCTCGCCGTCGCCTTGGGGGATGCCTTCTTTCGCTTTTGCGAGGCCGACTTCGCGCAAGATTTTCCCGGCGGTCGCCATGTTGGGTACGACAACAACAACATCTTCGTGGTCAATTTTTCCAGCATCTTGCGGATCGGCTGCGGCTTCTCCGCGATTAACACTCGAGCGCTCTTGAGCATCGGTTTGCGGGAGGGCAAACTGCCAAATAGCAACGCAATTGCAGATAGTAGTCGCGCTGAAGCGATTGAGCATCGCAATTCTCCGCGTTGGCGCTGGCTTCCTACTCTGGCCAGTTGCGATCGAGGGCATTAAGTCAGCGCCGCTTTTTCGTCGGCTTTGATCTCAAAAAGTTTATCCAGACGCGTCAGCGTAAAAATCTGTGCGATTTCTTTACGCAAACCGCAAACGCGAATTTTTCCGCCGGCGGCTTTTGCTGCGCGTTCCAGGAGGATGAGCTTGTTGAGTGCGGCGCTGGAGAGGAATTCGACTTTAGCGAAATTCACCACAAGGAAGTTCCGCTTCTCTTTCTCGACGACGCTCATCAATTCGTCACCCAATTCGCGAATGACCGATTCTTCGACGATTCGCGGATCATTGAGGCGGACGACCGTGAGATCACCTGCGCTGCCTTTGAGGGTAACTAACTCAAACCGTTTGTAGATCGACATTAAATGCACCTAGACAAGCAATTGATTACAGGCAAAGGAGGGGGCTAGCTCGCTTTATCCTACCTTCACAGCTAGGTGCGCGATAGTAAGTCTTGCTTAGGTTATTTCGGCTCCATTTCCAGTGTCGAAATGAAAATTGCTTTCCACTGGAAAACCAATTGGAGCCTTGAAACTGAGGGCCAAGAATCTTCCGGATGGCCACATCCGCCCGAGAATTCCTTGCCTCCGCGAAGTTGGCCAATTACGATGGAGTAAGCTATGCGGCTCGGTAGGTTACCCTGCGCTGGTCTTGGCAGGGATGCGGCAAAGCTAAGTCCAATATACATTTGCACTTCTGAATCGTGGAGTCATGTCGATGCGTCTACGGATTGCGGTACTTGCGGCCTGCCTGATGGCCGTCGGCTTGGCATCGTCCGCCAGCTTTGGCGAAGATGCGGTCCTGGCTGAGATCTATGGTCGCGGCGTTCACGCCTATTTTGGTGGTCAATATGAAGTGGCTCAAGCCGAGCTGACCGACGCGATTACGCAAGGCAGTAAGGACCCTCGGTGCTTCTATTATCGAGGTTTGGCGCTTTTCAGCCTCGGACGCTTGGAAGAAGCCAATTCTGATTTTGCGATGGGCGCTAAAGAAGAAGTGAAGGATGTCGCTCTTTCGGCATTGGCCAGCCGCTCGCTCGCCCGTGTGCAGGGCAGTACCCGCATGCTGATCGAAAAGGCCCGGCAAACCGCTCGTAAAGAGCACCGCGCTGAACAAGTCACCACTGAAAAGGCTCGCTATGAAGAGTGGCAGAGCAATGAAAAACGAATGTTGAGGACTCCGCCTGCTGAGGAAGTGAAGCCTGCGGAAACCACGAAGCCCGAGGAAGCAAAGCCCGAGGAACCGAAAGCAGAAGAAGCCAAGCCGGAGGCGCCTGCTAAGCCGGAAGAGCCCAAGGCGGAAACGCCACCGGCCAAGCCTGCAGAAGATCCATTCGGTGGAGCACCGCCTGCCGCTGAAAAACCTGCTGCTCCCGCGACTCCGGCTCCCGCCACGCCTCCGCCTGCAAAAGATCCCTTTGGCGGCTAGGCCCCTCCTCGCTCGCGCGTGAGGTTTTGATTCCCGCCTATTCAAAAGCCATCGAACCCTCGATGGCTTTTTCTATTTACTGGAAGTGCCTCATGCGACCGTATGCTTGGCGTTGTTTGCCGTTGGCTTTCTCTGCGGCGTTCGCTCTATCCACGACGGTCGCCTTTGCTCAGCCTGTGCTGCGTGAAATTTCGCCGCGTGGCTTGCGGGTTGCTGCAACGACCACGCTGACGATTTCCGGCGGACAACTCGGCGCTGGCGCTCGGCTTGTTTCGAACGCACCGATCGCGTCGCAGCAAATCCTTGAAGGTGCAACGGCGGAGCAGATCAAGATCAATGTCACGCTGCGCGGCGATGTGCTTCCTGGCATTTATGCGTTTCGGCTTGTCGATCAGAAAGGGATTTCTGATCCGTTCATGCTTGGCGTCGATCGGCTGACTCAGCTTCCCTTTTTGGAGCGGATTGAGGCAACGCCGGTTGCGTTTTCGGGAACGATCGCGGGCGAGGCGAAGCTTGCGACTACTTTTCGCGGGCAGGCTGGCGATGAGGTTTCGATCGATTTAGAGTCGAGGCGGCTGGGCGGGACGATGAAGCCGGTGGTTCGGCTATTGGATGCGAGCGGGAAACAGGTGGCTTATAGCGGTGGGCGCGAGGCCCTTGAGGGCGACGCACGTTTCACGGCCACTTTACCGGCGGATGGGGAATATCGCGTTGAGTTTCATGATTCCCTGTTTCGGGCGCCTCCATCGCCTTTTCGGCTAAAGATCGGTCGGCTGCTTTTCGCGGATGCGATTTTCCCTTCCGTCGCGAATGCCGATGCTGATGTCGAGCTTGAGTTCTTTTCCCATGCAAAGTCTTGGGGCATTAAGGCGCCCTTTCACGTTGGCGCCGCCAATCCTCTCGTCGCCGCGTCCTGGCGACCTGAGTTTCTCACTGGCGCTACTTCTACGCTTCGCATTTACACGGTTCGCCAATTCATTGAGCCTCCGATCGTGGATGAAAACGCTCCGCGCGATGCAGGCGCGTCGCCCGTTGGCATCTCGGGTAGGTTGCACGTTCCACAAGCGATTGATCGCTATCTGGTTGGCGTCACACCTGGCGTAAAGCATCGTTTCGAACTCCGCGGCGCTCGTTTGCGATCGCCGATCGATGGCCAGATTATCATTCGCAATGAGCAGGGCGCTGAACTTGCACGAGCCGACGATCAGCCCGGCACGAGCGACCCTGCTGTTGAAGTGGATGTTCCGGCAGGCGTTGCCAAGCTCCTCGTCGAAGTGCGCGACACGCAAGGCGGCGGTGGCGAGGGTTACGTCTATCACCTGGAGGCCAAGCCACTCAACTTGCCGCAAGTTTCGCTCGCGACCGATCTTGATCGTTTCTCGGTGCCGCGGGGCGGGCTCGTGGTCACGCCGGTTCGCATTACGCGAGCCAACTATGCTGGCGGCCTTACTTTTTCGCTGGCGAATCTTCCTGCCGGTATCCAAGTCGCCGCGCCTGAAGCGCCGGCTGATTCGGAGATCGCCCTCGTTGCGTTCTCCGCGACCGCTGACGCCAGTGGCGCTGCCGTTACTCGGCTCGCGGCTAAGTCGACCGTCGCGGAAGCGATGATCACCAGCGAAGTCGCGCGCCCGGCGGAGCAAGGTACGGCGGTGAG
>JBKJSI010000627.1:0-4604 GCA_046595915.1 Pirellulaceae bacterium | reverse complement strand
ATTAACCAGCTTTCCAGCATAGTTGCGGACCTGGGTTTCGCCGAGGCTCGACGAAGGGCAATTCGCGATTCAACGCGGGAAATTGGGCCGTAAATGCAAACGACCGACCCAAGGGGCCGGTCGGTGAGCTTTTTGAGCTGATCGCGGTGGCGACTAGCGAACTTTGACGTTGCCATTTCGCAGAATGACGACTTCCACGCAATAATCGCAGCTGGCGAACTTGTAGGTCAGGATTTTGCGGCCGAGCAGTCCTGGTTTGCAGTCCAAAAGGCAAGGAACTTCGCAATCGGCACAGCAGCATGGCACGCAAACGCAAACTTCGGTTTTGCAGCAGGTGCACGGGTCTTCCACGCAGAATTTGACCAATTTGCCTGGAGGAGGCGGACAACAATCTTTCGCGGTGGAGATGCTGGTCGCGGTGAAGGAAGCGACAAATGCCAGGGCCAAGGTGGCCAACGTTAGACGAAACGCGCTCATGATTCTTCCTATCGGGTTCTTGAAGGTGGCGCTGGCAGCGCCTGATAAAGTTGACGTAACCGTCGGAGTTCCGCCATTTTGCCAGCTTGCTGGCGCCAAGTCGACACCCCAAACAGCGTAAATCAACTGGCAATTGTTACCAAAACCACGCCGATTCGACGCAAATCATTGTGAAATAGTCACTTAGGATCTTTTACCGGTTCCGCCCAGACTGCTCCATCTTTGATCCATTTTTCGAAGGCTTCGGCCACTTTGTCCTCCAATTTGGTGTCGGGCGGCATTTGGAGGTCTTGGTCGGTGTACTTGAGCGCCTTGAGAAGCAAGCTGGCTTCTGGCTTTTCGGGCACGATCGCTTCGCCGGTTTCCCCGCCGTCGATCAGTGCCTGACGGGTGTCGACTCGCAGTCCGTTTTCGGATTTCTCAGGGCCATGGCACTTGAGGCAGGTTTCGAACAGGACCGGGCGGATGTTTTCGAGGAAGAATTTTTCCTTGGCGGCTTTTTCTTTTTCGTCGTCAGTCCATGCAAGCGCGAAGGTCGTCGTAGCGACGATTGCTAGCATGGTGACTACGAATACGGGTATCAAACGTCGCATGACACTTTGGCTATTTGGACGAGGCTTCGGCTGCGGGGGACTTCTGCTCTCGAGGCGCTGCGTTTTTTACATGGTGATCGAACCAGTTCGCCATTTCAAATAGCGTGTGCTCAATCGACTCGCGGGCGGAGTAGCCGTGGGACTCTAGTGGGAGCACCACGTAGCGGACGTTGCCGCCGTTGCCGCGGATCGCTTGGTAGAGACGTTCGGATTGGACGGGGAATGTGCCCGGATTGTTGTCGAGTTCGCCGTGGATGATCAGCAGCGGGTCTTTGATTTTGTTGGCGTAGGTGAAGGGGGAGAGCTTCGCGTAGATCTCGGGCGCCTCCCAGAGCGTGCGGCGTTCGCTTTGGAAGCCGAAGGGCGTGAGGGTGCGATTGTAGGCGCCGCTGCGAGCGACGCCGGCGCGGAACAGGTCGCTGTGTGCCATTAGGTTGGCAGTCATGAACGCGCCGTAGCTGTGGCCGCCGACGCAGACGCGGTTGGGGTCGGTGACGCCCATTTCCGCCGCCTTGTCGATTGCGGATTGGGCGCTGCTGACGATTTGCCGGATGAACGTGTCATTGGCGGTTTCGGGTGGGCCGACGACGGGCATCGTGGCGCTGTCGAGGATGGCGTAGCCGTGCAGCAGTAGAAATAGATGCGAGGTTCCGCGGAGGGATGTGAAGCGGTTGGGTGAGCCGGAGACTTGCGACGCGGTGTCGGCGTCGGTGAATTCGCGGGGGTAGGCCCAGACAACCGTTGGTAGCCGCTCGCCCGGCTTATGGTCGGGCGGGAGGTAGAGCGTAAAGGAGCACTGCACGCCATCTTCGCGTTTGTAGGTCACCAGCTCTTTTTTGATTCGGCGGAGTTCGGGGGCGGGATCGAGGTTTTCGGTGAGCGGGCGGGCGCTGCCGTCGGCGAGATTGCGGAGGATGTAGTTGGGCGGCGAGATCGGCGACTCGTGGCGGGTGATGACGAGGCCTTTCTCAGCGGAGACGAGCGCGGCGGTTGACTCGAGGGCCTTGGTGTCGCTCTGAAAACGGCGTGTTGCGGTCAGCGAATCGAGGTCGAATTCGTCTAGGAACGGGCGGTCGCCATCTTTGGTGGCGCCGTCGCCTGCCAAGAAGATGGCATTGCCCTTTTGGAGGAGCGCGCGGTGGCCGCTCAAGAGTGTCGTGCGAATCGGCGTGCCGGGGTCGCCGTAGCGATCGGCGGTGGAGAGGTTCCAGACTTGTTTCGCATCCGCGTCGGGCGTATTCCAGGCGATGCGCCAGGTGGTGGACCATTTGCGGTCGCGGTCGTATTCGCGGACGAGCGTTTGTTTGCCGTCTTGCGTGAAATCGATGCCGGCGAAGCGGTGTTCGACTTTGCGCCAATCTTGCGCGGGGGTTTGAAAAGGGGCGGCCCAGGTTTTCATTTGGTCGCGGTGCGGGACTTTTTTCTTGGGGTCGCCGTCGTCGAGGGCTTCGGTCCAGAAGAGGGTCGCGGGTTCGGTGGCGACCCAGCGATAGCCGCGCGGGCCCTTCGGCACGCCTTCGATGGGCACTTCGTCGGCGAGCGGAAGGTCGGCGACTTTCGCGATCGTTTTGCCCGCGAGATCCCAGACTTCGACGAGGCGCGGGAAGCTGCCCATCGTGAGCACATACGAGAACGGGCGATGGATTTGCGAGATGAGCAGGTAGGCGCCGTTGGGCGATGGATCGAGCATGCTGTAGATCGCGGGCGCGGCGATTTTCTTGCGGGCGCCGTTCTCGATATCGGCGAGCCAGATTTGCGACGTGAAAAAATATTCGTAGAGGGCTTCGTCGTGCGAATCGCGGAGGAGGTCTTGGAAGGTGCGGGTCGGGGCGAGACGCCCGTAGCTTTCTTGGATCATTGGGCCCGCAGGCGCGGCGGGCTTTTTGGGTATTTCTTTACGACCCTCGGGGATCGCGAGGATCGCGAGCGTTTTGGAATCGGGCATCCAGACGGCGCCGCCGCTGAGGCCGTTGATCGCCAGGCGCTCGAGCTTCTTGAGTTTTGGTTCGGCGATGCTGCCGGTCCAGAGCGCGATGTTTTTTTCGGACGTGCAGGTCAAGAAAAAGCGTTTGCCGTCGGGCGACCAGTTGGGGGCGCTGAAGAGGCCTTCGCCGGGGAGGTCGATGGTGCGTTTGGAATCGTCGGTCAGCGAGCGGAGGGTGAGCGAGGTGATTCGCTCGGGCATGTAGGGGCCGTTGGTGGCAGGGTTGATGCGTGCGCCTGCGAGGCGGAGCATCGGTTGGGCGAGTTCCGCGATGGTGGGGTAGTTTTCGCCTTGGACGAGGAAGTAGTAGTCGCGGGCGGGGCTGAGGACCATCGAGGGGAGGGGAGGGGCGTCGAGAATGCGCTGCATGGCGGCGGGCGCTTTTTGATATGTCGGGCTACTGTCTGTGGTACTGTTTTGCGCCATGGTCGATCCGGTGATGGCCGCGAGGGTTAGGAAAAGTGCGAGTTTCATTGGGACGCCTCCTGTTGGGGGTTATTGTAGCGGGCGAATTGGCGCCGAGGCGGCGCGCGGGGGAGTGAAAAAGGGCTTGTTTTTGCGAATGCGCCCAAGGGGCCCAATGCGCCCCCTCTCTAGGCGCGGGGGCCGGTTCGAGGGGCGCATTCGGCGGCAGGGTCCGAAGACTTGCGCAGAGCGCGCGGGTTGGGGCAAAAAAAGGCTTGTTTTTCCAAACATGTAGTCTTGCAGTCTTGCGCGCTCACGGTGGGCCTCAAGACTGCGCGCAAGTTTGAGCGAGTCATTGCGTGTTGGTGGCAATGGTGGCAACGTTGGCAACGTTGGCAAGCTCTCGTGGACGTTGGCAACGGTGGCTGTTGGTGGCAATGAATGTAACTAGTTTGTTTCCAAAGTATTGTAATTATTTAAGAATTTTTGGCAGTCGATTAGCCAGCGCCGGTGGCTCGAGGCGGCCTGCGAGTACCACTGGGTTCGAGTACGATTACGAGTATGAAAAATGCTGGAATGGGGCGACTGATGTGGAATGAGCGGTATTCGGCGGAGGAGTATATTTATGGAACCGAGCCGAATGCGTTTTTGGCGGAGCATGCCGGGATGCTGGTTGGGCCCGTGTTGAGTCTCGCGGAGGGGGAAGGGCGGAATGCGGTTTTCCTGGCTTCGCTGGGGCTTGATGTGTTGGGCGTGGATAACTCGGAGGTGGGCTTGGCCAAGGCGCGGAAGTTGGCTGAGTCGCGCGGTGTGACGATTCAAACAGAAGTCGTTGATCTGGCAACCTTTGAACCACTCGAGAATTCTTTTGGGTCGGTGGTCTCGATCTTTGCTCATTTGCCGAGCGCGCTGCGGGCGCGGCTTTATCCGCTCGTTGAGCAGTCGCTCAAGCCGGGCGGGATGATTTTACTGGAGGCTTATTCGAAGGAGCAGATTCGGCGCGATACGGGTGGGCCTAAGGATATCGATATGCTGATGTCGTGCGCCGATTTAGAGAGGGCGTTTCCCCATTGCGAAGTGGTTTTATCGCGGGAGATTGAGCGGGACGAGGTGGAGGGGACTATTCATACGGGGGCGGCGAGTGT
>JBKJSI010000748.1:0-13717 GCA_046595915.1 Pirellulaceae bacterium | reverse complement strand
ATTTGGAAGCGGCTCGTCAATCTTTAACGGAAGCCCGTCGCTCGGCTGATTTGGAAGATCCCGATCTTTTGTCGCGCGTTGAGGAACTGATTTCCTTCGCTGCCAATGCGGAGTCATCCTTTGGCTCTTTGGAGCCAGGTGAATGGCCAATGCCTTGGGGTGCGCCCGATCGGAAGGCGGTGATGACTTCGCTGCCGCGCGAGTTTACCAGTTCGACTTTGACTGATTATTGGTCTCGATCGCTCAATGGAGATGCGCCAGTCACTGCAGTCGCGCAACAGGACCAATTGCTGCCTGGTGGTCGAATACCGGTTGCAATGCGGTCAAGTGTCTCGTTTAGCTACCCAGTTTCTGGTCGACGGCGGATGATGCCCGGCGGGATGATCGTCGGGCCAGGTGGAGTCATGGTCGATCCTCGAACCAGTCAGCCCGTCAGCCAAGTGGACAACTGGAAGCGGGCGAATTGGATGCCGACAACACAGCTTGCGTTTTCCAATGGCTCAATCTTGCTCCGAACACGACTCGACATCGAAAGTTGGGACATTGCTCAACTTATAGATAGGCCCAAGTGGCAATCAGCATGGCTCAACTCCTTTGATCTCGACGCGATGACGCAGTCGACGATTCAAATGGGAATGGTCGACCAGAACACACCGATGGGCGTCGAAGGGGTTCGCGGTTTTGGCGATCGAATTCATGGCATGATCTCCACGGCCGGCGGAGTGGTCTACACGATTGAAGGTCGGAAAATCACGAAGCAGCCGGGCGCTTCCTCTTCGGTTCCGCAGCAAGAACAGCGACAGATGCCATGGGGTGTGGTTCCGCGACGCGCTCGAACCAATTTCCTGTCGGCTTACGACTCGATTTCCGGCAAGTCACTTTGGAGTCGTCCTGCTTCGGATGACGCCACCAGCACTCAAGACGTCGGCTTTCTCGCCGCCCCCACGCCGTGCGGCGAACTGCTTCTTGCTCCGATTACCGATGCCGGAACGATCTATCTTTACGCCCTCAATCCCACTACCGGCGCGACGGTTTGGAAGAGCTACCTCTGCGACGAGCCTCCCGGCGGTGCAACCCCTTGGACCCCGGTAACGATTAGCATTGAAGGCGCCGACGCCTATGTCGTTTGCGGCGCCGGCGTCGTGTTCTCTGTCGATGGCCTCTCCGGCGCCATTCGGTGGGCAATCCGCTATGACCGCGATTCACTCCGCGCTGCGCGAACGCAGCAGAACTTCAATGGCACGCAGGGCCGCTTCCGAACACCAGGCTGGGAAGACGATGTCGCCATCCCGGTCGGCAAAGCGCTCGTGATCTTTTCGTCCGACCAAAACAGGGATGGGGAGAGTCAACTCTTCGCGATCGATCGACTCTCGGGCGAATTCCTTTGGCAGTCACCGCGCATCTCGCCCTTCAATACCGATGCCTGCTATTTTCTCGGCGTCTGGAAGCGCGGCGTGATCGTCGCGGGGCGTAATGTGGTCCGCATGTATGACGCCGTTAGCGGTCGCTTGGTCTGGGATAAGGAACTCAAACAATCACTCGGTCGTGGCGCGCTTACCGCCGATTCGATTTATGTCCCCGATCGTGATTCGATCATCATCCTCGATCCCGTAACCGGCAAGGAACGCACCCAAGTCGGCGTGCGACTCTCGACCGGCGAACCAGTCGGTAATCTCTTTGTCGACGGCAAACAAATCTGGGTCGCTAATCACGATCGTGTTTACGCACTCACCAACCTCGAAATGCGGCTTGCAGAACTGGCCAAGAAGATCGAAGCAGGCGACGCCGCAGCGAGGATCACCCGCATTCAGCTCTATTCGCGGCTTGACCGCGCCGCCGAGGCGTTTCCCGATATCGAAGCGGTCTTCCATTCGCAGATCGCCGCCGATCCGGTCAAAGCACACCAATCGCTATTTGAATTCGTTCGCAATCTGCGACTGGTGAACCTGCGCCCGCTCGAAACGCTGGCGCTTTTCCGCCGGATTCAAACTGAATCCGACGCTGCGACCAGCAGCCCCGAACTCGCAAAGTTCCGCGCGAGCCGTGATGACGTCGCCATGTCGGCGATCAATCAATTGACCCAAGCAAACTCTGCCGGCGCGGTTGATGCGATTCTCGAATCCCAGAAACTCTTTGCTTCGCCACATATGGCATTTGCCGCCGGAGCGGCGCTAGCCCGCGTCGCAACCAAAGCCGATTCGCCGAAACTTGCGGGGTTATTCGCCAAATCAGATGACAGCGCTAAACTGCTGCTTGCAAAAGCACTCGCTTTGCACGGCGACGCGGCAGGCCTCGCGCAGCTCGAAGCTGCCGCGAAGACCTCGGCTGAGCCGCTTCGACTTGCCATCGCCCATGAACTTGCCAGCCTTGGGAAGCCAGCGGGACTCGAAACGCTGATTGAGCTATTAGCTTCAACGCAGCCCGAGATTCGCACCCGCAGCCACGGCGACTTGTGCTGGATTACGAGCCGGTTCTCCGCTTTGGCGCCGCTCGGTGATCAAGCCAAAATCGCTGAACAACAAGCACAGTGGAGAACAGTGCTCGCCGAAGCGGCCTTGTTGCTCAAAACGCCTCTTCCTGACCTTCGACCGACGCTCGGACGAATCTTGATTTGCAGCGCAGGTCTGGGAAGGATCATCGAGCTCGATGAAAACCTCAAGGAGCGTTGGTCGGTCGACGCGCCCGGTGTAATGCGGTGCACGGGATTGCCCAATGGCCATCGCTTGGCGACGACTCAACAGAACAACGCGACGTACCTGCACGAATACGACGCCCAAGGAACGATGATTAAGTCCATCGCGCTCCGTGCCTCGGCGGACAGCATTGAGCGGCTATCCAGTGGCTCGACGCTGTTGGCGTTTTCGCAGATCAATCAACTGATCGAAGTCGACGACGAAGGAAAAACGGTTTGGGAAAGCAATGTGACCGGAACGCCGATGGACGCCAGGCGCCTACCCGGCGGTCGAACGCTCGTCGCCCAATCGCAAGGAAACCGTGTCGTCGAGATCGATGAAAAGGGAAAAATCGTTTGGGAAGCGAGCAATTTGACCCAGCCTTGGTCCTGTCGCCGTTTGCCGGACGGCAACACGCTCATCGCCCTAGCCGGCGCAGGCGTGGTGGTTGAAGTCGACGCCAAAAGCAAAGTGGTCAAAACGACCAAAGGCCTAACTGTCCCACGATTGGTCGAGCGATTGGCCGATGGTCGCACGCTGGTCGGTGATAAGAATGGCCTGCATCTCCTTGATGCGGAGGGCAAGATCATTCTCTCGCGCACCGACTTTGGCGGCCCTGGTGGCCTTTCTGCTTACTAACCCTCATTTGCGAATATCGCCTAGGAACTATTCCGCGTGGAACTTGTCGCCGCCTACTGGTACGACCCGCTTTTGAATCTGCTGGGATTCGACATGAGTCGCGTTCCGCCCGATTCGAAACGCGAGTTCGTCTGGCTGAACATGCCCGGGTCGCTGGGCGGCTTTGCGGTGCTCGCGGCGATCGCGCTCGTGGGTTTGGCGGTGTTCTGGCTTTATCGCCGAGAAAATGAAGTCTGCACCAAGGCCGGCAAACTCATATTGGCGACGATTCGCACGGTTGTGCTGTTGATCCTTGCGATCATTCTGCTTGATCCTGCCGTCATTTACGTCCAAGAACGCACGATCCATCCTACGATTGCGCTTCTGCGGGATGCTTCGCGCTCGATGACGACCGCCGATGGCGCATCCGATCCTGCGATCGCCAAGCGAGTTGCCGCCGCAACGGGAATGTCGACGGAACAAGTCGCCGTCGAAGCACCGACTCGAGCCGCGATCCTCGATAAAGCGCTCGCCAAAGACCAGTTCGAGTTTCTTAAAGGCCTCCAGCACAAAGCTCGCGTCAAGATCATGGACTTCGCCGACGAAGTTCATCAGCGCGAATCGCGCGCCTCTCTTACCGATGACAAAAAACCAGCCGCAAAAGACAAGCCTGAAGACGCTGCGCTAACGGCGCCGGTCGCGCTAAAGGCCGACGGCAAATCGACCGACATTGCGCTCGCCATTCGCGAGGGGATCGCCAGCGAAACGCCTTCCGCTCTCATCATCGTGACTGATGGGCAGCATACGTCGCCTAATGACCCGCGAGACGCTGCCCGCGAAGCGAAGGAAAAGGGCGTCCCCATCTTCACCGTGGGCATCGGCGATGCTCGCCGTCCTCGCAACCTTCGTGTCGCGAGCGTTTATGCCCGCCCTAGAGTTTGGCAAGGCGAACCGTTCGAGATCGAAGCCGCAATCATTGGCCAAGGGATGGAAGCGCGGCAGGTCAAAGTCGAACTTGTCGAATTCAAGCTTGGCGAATCGGACGCCGTACCCGCTGCCGATTCGGGCGCCGTCGTAGCATCACAAGATGTCTCGATCACCGAAGGCGATAGTCGCGTCTCGGCCAATTTCTCACATAAGGTCTCACAATCGGGTCGCTATCAATACGCCATCCGCATCGAGCCGTTCGCCGAAGAGCAGAATCAAGACGACAACCAGATGAACTCGATCGTCGTTCGCTGTCTTTCGCGCGAACGCATTAAGGTGCTTCTCATCTCCGGCGGCCCAAGCTGGGACTATGTCGGCCTCGAAAAACTGCTCCTCCGCGAACGCAACATGCTCGTCTCCTGCTGGCTGCAGACGCTGGAGGAAGGCCGCTCGCAACAAGGCACGATGCCGATCACTCGCCTCCCCATGGAGCGCGCCGAGTTATTCGAATATGACGCGATCATTTTGCTCGACCCCAACCCGGCCGATTTCGACGAAGCCTGGATCACGCTGCTTGAAGAATTCTGCAAAAAGCACTCCGGCGGCGTCCTCTATATGGCTGGTCCCAAGTACTCAGGCCAATTCCTGACGAACGAACGCACCGGCAAGATCAAAGATCTCCTCCCAGTGCGATTCGAAGATGTCAGCGCCCTCGAAGTGCAATCTTTGCTTTCGACGAACCGCACACCTTGGCCTCTCCGCGTCACCGCGGCCAACGCCGATCACCCTGTTCTCAGTTTCTATTCCGATCGCCGCGAAAATCTCAGCCGCTGGGAAAGTTTGCCCGGCATCTTCTGGAGCTTCCCCTGCGAACAGGCCAAGCCCACCACGCAAATCTTGCTCGAACATACCGACCCGACCCTTCGAAACTCCTTCGGCGCAAGGCCAATGATGGTCGCCGGCCGCGCAGGCGTAGGCCACACCCTCTACCTCGGCTTCCAAGGCGTGTGGCGTTGGCGACAAGCCGGTCGTCAGGCGGAGTTTTTCGATCGCTTTTGGGTTCAATCGATTCGCCATTTGGCGGAAGGCCGCTCCCTCGAAGGCCAGCGCCGCGGCGTCGTCCGCACCGACCGCGAACGCTACGAAGTCGGCGACCGAGTCTCGATCACCGCCGAACTCAAGTCGGCCGATTTTCATCCACTCGCGGTTCCCAGCATTGAAGGCGTGATCCGCGCCGGTGACAAAGAGGGCGGCGGCCGAACGATTCCGATCAAACTGGTCCCCATCCAAAATCGCCCCGGCGCCTACGAAGCCACGTCGATCGCGATCGCTCCCGGCGTTCAAACCGTCTCGCTGAAAATGCCCGCCAGCGCTGAAAACGCAACGGAAGGCAACGACAACATCGAAGCGGCATTCAGCGTCGAGCTACCGAGCATCGAAACAGCCCAAGTCTGGCTCGATCGCCCACGCCTCGTTGAAATCGCCGAAACCTCCGGCGGCAAATACTTCGAAATTGATGAACTCGGCGCCTTACTCGCTTCGATCCCCGATCGCACTGAAAGCGTCGAGGTCCGCAGCCAACCGGAACATCTCTGGTCCCTCCGCGGCACCCTCATCGCCCTCGTTTCCTTACTTGGCCTCGAGTGGATGCTCCGCAAACGTTTCCGCTTGCTTTGACCATCCTAACCCGACGCGTAAGCGAGGACTCCCTCGCTTACGCGTCGGGTTGGGAAAGAAACTCTACACTCTCAACGACACCACTACCAAATACATGGCACAAGCATCGCTCAGCGAAATCTCGAAAGATGCCGAAAAGGCCTTCACCGATCCCCTCGGCGGGCTCCGTCGTCGGATGCGCAGTTGGATCTTGATCGATGGCCTCGGCGCTGTCGCGCTCGCGGTCTTGATCTGGGTCGCCCTCGATTTCGCACTCGACTACTTCTTCCGCTTTGATCGACCCCAGCGAATGGCGCTCCTTTCCATCGGCGTCTTCGCGGCCTTCTTCGTCGCCTGGCGAAAGCTCGCCGCGCCATTGCAAACAAGCGTCACCGACGACGCCCTTCTACTGCGCGTCGAAGAGCAGCGCAAAGGCTCCAATGATGAAATGATCTCCGCCTGGCAGTTCGCACGAATGCCGAACCTCGATCGCTCGACGATGTCGCTCGGCCTCATCGAGCGCGTCATGGCCGCCGGCGCCGCCTCCGCGCGCGGCTTTGATTTCTCCACCGCTCTGAACAGCGAAAATCAGCGCAAAAGCACCCTCCGGCTAGCGGTCTCCGGCCTCATTCTTGCCGTTTTCTTTCTCTCCGCGTTCTTCTGGAACCCCGCCAGCATTTGGCTCAAACGCAATCTGCTGTTGGGCAACGAAACCTGGCCCCAAAGCACCTACCTTGAAATCACCAATGCCAAAGATGGCCGCATCCGCATTCCGCGCGGCGAAGACCTGATCGTCAACATCACCGTTCGCGACGACAGCCGAGTCATCCCCAGTGATGTACTCCTTCAAATCCGCCCCGCCCGCGGGCGCAACGCCATCGCCGCCAAAAAGACACAAGAAAAATCCTTCGAAGCCGTTTTCAAAAGTGTAGTTGACCCCTTCGAAATGCGCGCCGTCGGCGGCGATGAAACGACTCCTTGGGTCGCTGTCGAACTCGCCGAACCGCCAATGGTCAAAACGATGGAGCTAACGGTCACCGCGCCCAAATACGCCGGCGGAAAAGTCGAAATGCTCCCCTCCGATCGCGGTCCCTTCTACGTTCTCAAAGGCAGCACCATCGAAATCCGCGGCTCGACCAACAAACCCGTCAAATCGGGCGAGATTCGCAAAGATGGCGTCATGACTCCCCTCGTTCTCTCCGATGGCAATGAATTCACCTGCCAAATCCCGAAGACCGTAAGCCTCGCCGGCAAATACGAAGTCCATCTCACCGACGAAGAGGGAATGACCACTCGTCGTCCTTCCACCTTCAGCATCGCCGATCGACCCGATCGAGATCCAAAAATTCAAGCCAAACTCGTCGGCATCAGCGCAATGGTGGTGCCCAAGGCAATGATGCCGATCGAAATCCGCGCCTCCGATGACTTCGCCATTTCCAATGTCTATCTCTCCTACAGCCTTCGCACCGAAGAAAAGCCCGAGCCCAGCCCGCCCCAAATCGTCGAGCTCGCCGCGCTCAAAGATCAATTCGGCAAAGCCGCCGTCGGCGGACTCATCCGCGTGCCGCTCGAAGGTCTAAAACTTCCCGAAGGCGCCAGCTTTTCTCTCTTCATCATCGCCAAGGATAACGACGACGTTTCGGGACCCAAGGTGGGGAAGTCCACCGAATTCGTCCTCAAGATCGTCTCCGAAGATCAACTTCGCACCGATCTGTTGCGCCGTGAAAAAGAGCAGCGCCAAGAATTCGAGCGTCATCTCAAAAATCAAGATGACCTCGCCACCGAATGCCGCTCCCTCATGGCTCTCGGAACGGGAACGCCAAACTTGCCGCCCGATCAAAAGCAACTCCTGATGCAGCTGCAACGACGGCAGAAAGTGCTGGTGGGCAATGTCGCCGCCGTCGGCGACCGTTTCGATTCGATCCACCAAGAAGTCGTGAATAACCAGCTCGAAGAAGCTGGCGGCCCGCTTCGCACTCGGTTGATGGAAAAGATTATCGCTCCGCTGCGTCAACTCTCTAGCGAAGCAATTCCGGCCGCCGTCCTCGAAATGGACCGCTCCCGCCGCCTTTTCGAAGACGCCCCCCAGCGGCAAGCCTCGCTCACCGAGCTCGTCAAACAGCAAGATCAAATCCTGGTCAAGATGCGAGACATCCTCTCGCATCTCGTCAAAACCGAGGGTTATCAGGAAGCGATCAACCTGCTCTACGAAATCCAAAAGACCCAACAAGAGGTCATGCGCCGCACCTCCAAGGAGCAGCAAGACCGAATCAAGGCGATTTTGGAACAAGGCGGCGACGCCAAACAAAATCCCAAGCCCGAAGAGCCAGCCAAATCACCCCCTAAATAGCCCAATTTAACAACCATTTTACATTCCTGTGACGAACGAACTTTCGCGTTCGCCCCTTGCAATACCTTACAATTCGAGTCGTTACCAAGTTGCGTGTCGATCGCGCCATCGCGAGGCTTCAGACAATGGAAAAGACAATTCAACTCGTGGTGTTCGCACTGAGCGCGAGCTTGGGAATCATCTCTTCAGTGCACGCGCAGGTAACTCCAGCGCCGACGAACCCGCCCGCAGCGGAGGCAAAACCCGAGCCCAAGCCCGACGAGAAAAAAGTCTCCCCCCTCGGCGTCCGCCAGCAGCAGGTCGAGCGGATGATGGAGGAGCTCGAGGCAAAGTTTCAAAACCTCGCTCAAACGCTCCAAAAGACCGAGCCCGACCGCGCCGCCAAGCTGATCGCCGCCCTGCAAGAATCGCGCAAGCTCGGCATCGAGCAACGCATGGCCCGCATCGTCGGCATGCTCGATACGGCAAGACTCGATACGGCCAATGACGAACAAAAACTCGTCGTCGATGATCTCAAGAAACTCATTGAGCTGCTCCTCGATGAAGCAAGCGACAAAGACCGCGCCATGGACGAAGCCGAGCGCCTGCAAAAATGGAAAGAGGAAATAAAAAAACTGATCGCCGAGCAGCAGCCGCAAAAGCGCGAGAGCGAGAAGATCGCTAAGAAAGATGACACTCTCAAGAATCTCGACGCCCAAATCGCTGACCTCAAGGACCTGATCTCCAAAGAGCAAAAAGTAATCGAAGCGACCGAATCGGCCCGCAAGGAAGGCGTCCAAAAATTCGGCCCCGTCGCCGACGAACAAGCCAAAGTCCGTGAAGGCACGCAAAAACTGAAGGAACAACTCTCCAAAGAAGGCAAAGAAGCAAAGGCGGCTGATGCCAAAGCCGCCAACACGCCTGAAGGCGAAAAGAAGCCGGGCGAAGGACAACCAAAGGAAGGTGAAGCCAAGGGCGGAGAACCGAAAGAAGGTCAACCCAAAGAGGGCGCTGCCAAAGGCGGCGATGGGAAATCGGGCGAGCGGAAGGAAGGCGAACCGAAACCTGGTGAAAGCAAAGGCGGCGAAGGGAAGAGTGGCGACGGCAAATCAGGCGGCGAATCCTCCGGCGAAAAAAGCGGCGGCGCTCCCAAGCCCAGCGAAGAGGAATCCGCCAAGTCCCCCGAAGCGGGCGAAGCACCATTAAAAAAAGCCGTCGAGAATCAGCGCAAAGCCGAAGATGAACTCCAAGAGGGCAAAGGCAAAGCCGCGACCAAAAGCGAGCAAGCTGCGCTCGAAGAAATGAAAAACGCCCTCGCCGAATTGACCCAAGAGCGCAATCGCATCGCCTCGCTTCCCAAGGAAGCGTTCCAAAAGATGGCCGACAAACAAGAAAAGACGACCGCCAAAACCGATAAGCTTCTCGAAGAGATGCAAAAAGCGCCCGCCGGTAAGGGTGAAGAAGGCTCCGAAGGGGGCAAAAAGCCCGGCCAAAAGAGCGTCGCCAGCGCCCAGAAATCGATGCAAGGCGCCTCCGGTGATCTCCGCAAGGAAGACCCCGCCGAGGCCGCCCGCCGGCAGCGCGATGCCGTGAAAGAACTCGAACAGGCGCTAAAAGAAATCGAAGAAAAGCTAGCCCAGCTTCGTGAAGAAACCCAGCTTGAGCGACTCGCCCGCCTCGAAGCTCGCTTCCGCGAAATGCTCACCCGTCAGCAAAAGGTCACCGTCGAAACCGTTGCCATGCACAAACGCCGCGATCAAGGCGGCGAGCTCAAACGAGCCGATCGCTTAGCCCTCGGCAAACTCTCCGCAGAAGAGCTCGCCATCGGCGAAGAAGCTCAAAAGGCGCTCGTGATCATTCTCGAAGATGGCACTAGCGTCGTCTTCCCCGAAATCGTCGAGCAACTCCGCGACGACCTCCGCCAAACCGGCAAATGGCTCGGCGAGACCCGAACCGATGAACTGGCCACCGGCCTGCAAGGAGAAATCGAAACCACCCTCAAAGAGCTCATCGAAGCCCTCGAAAAAGCCCGCCAGCCCAAGCCCCCCAACCCAAGCGGCCAAGGCGGGGGCGGAGGCGGCGGTCAGCCCCCGCTTTTGCCTAATTCCGCCGAACTCAAGCTCCTCAGAGCCTCCCAACTCCGCATCAACCGCCGTACCGACACGGTCGGCAAGTCGGCAGGCGAAGGGAAAACGCTCGACGGAGCCCAAATCGGCGAACTCAAAACCCTTTCAGACCGCCAGCGTCAAATCGGCGAAATGACCGACCGCATCCTGAACCGCGAATAACCCAGTTTCACCCCCATTTTCCGGTCGCATGACCCGAAAAGAAGGTTTAAGATTGAGTAGATCAATGCAGATGGACGGGCGGATGAGGTCTGAAACAATGATCAGCCAAAAACTCATGGAGGCTTGTTAGCCCATGCTCAAGAAATTCGGCATAGTTACAACGATGCTGGCGTCGCTCGCAATTGGTGTCGCGCCATCATTGGCCGGCGACAACCAAAAAATCATCGAAGGCTTCGTCGCCTCCGTGAAGGCCGATACATCGCTGCCCAAGGAATCGGTCACCGCGGCGCTCGATGCCGTGAAAACGCTCGCCGCTGAAGAAGGCGCCGCTTCCGAGGCAATCACCGAAGGCCTCTCGCATCTCTATCCCGATTTCAAAGCCGGCCTCGAAGCGCTCGCCGCCGAAGATTCCGCCACGGCTGCCACCAAGTTGACGCCGCTCGCCAAACACGCCAATCCTTATCTCTCCACCGAAGCCACTTTCTACTTAGCTCGCGCGAGCATGCAGAAGGAAGACTACGAAGCCGCCATTCCGTTCCTCAAACACGTAACCGGCGAAGCCTCGGCCAACACCGTCCTAGCAACCGAAGCTCAATTCCTGACAGGCATCGCCCAATCCCGCCTCCTGCAACGCAAAGAAGCCACCGAAACGCTCACCAAATTCCTCGACGAATCCGCCGATGCGCCCGAACGCATGCGAGTCGCCGCTTGGCGTCAGCTGGAATACCTAAAATCGTTCAAAGATGGCACGCTCTCAGATGTTTCCGATCACATGGACTACAGCCGCCGCCGTCTCGCGCTCGCCGATCCCACCGAGCCAACCCGCCAGCGTCAAACCAAGATCATCGACATGCTCGCCACCTTGATCAAGCAAGCCGAAGAGAAGGAGTGCAACTGCAGCGGTTCCGGCCAAGGCGAGGGAGAAGGGGAAGGACAAGGCCAGGGTGAGGGCGAAGGCAAGGGAAAAGGGGACAAAGGCAACCAAGGCAAAGGCCAGCAGTCACCCCGGCCCGATTCCGTTCGGCGCATGGTCCGCGGCGGCCCGCAAAGCGCCTGGGGAAAAGTTCGCGATAAAGAGCGCGAGCAAGTCCTCGGCGCCATCCAAGGCAAATTCCCCGCTCGCTACCAAAAGCTCGTCGAACAGTATTACGACAGCTTCGGCGAAGAAGGCGACCAATAGCGGTTGTCGCCTTTCGCTCCGCGAAAGAGCGTTGGGTGCCACTGCTGGCTTGTCCAGCAGTGCGAAGTGTGAGAACAGATTTCGCAATTCGAAAAGCTCCCCTGGGGAGATCACTAGATTGGTTTACTGTTGACTATGATGAATAGCCGGCAAGTTGTTATATCGCCCGCTGGCTTTCCGACCCAAAACCCGAGTTTCCCGATGCCGATTCCGCGCCGCGCGTTCTTCGCTCTCATGGCGCTATTCTTTCTTGTCGCCTCAGCTAAAAGCGTCTTGGCGCAAGATTGGACAATTAAATCGATCGATGGCAAATCGCAAACGATTGTCCTTGCCACGATTGATGAACAAGGAAACATTTTCGTTGGCGAAAACCAACGTGTCGCCGCCCTAAGCGATCTCCGCGAACTCCGCTCAGCCAAACCCGCTCCGCCCATTCTCGCGCCCCAAGCTGGCATCGTCCTGGAACTGGTCGGAGGCGGCCGCATCGCAGGCGCATCCGTCGAAATGAAAGGCGAATCCCTCGCCATCAAGCTCCCCGGTGACAACGCGCCTGAAGTACAAATTCCCTTATCAGCAATCGCCGCCGTGCGATTTTCCCCTGCCGCCAAACAGCCCGCCTTCGACGACGCCCTCGCCAGTCCCAGCCCCGACACCGATCAAATTCTGGCTCTCGCCGACGGCCAACTTCAGCCGCTTAAAGGCTTGCTTTCCAACATCACCGCCGACGCGGTCGAGTTTGACTTCGAAGGCAAATCGCAAAAGCTCGAAAAGGTCAAAGTCTTCGGGATCGTCCTCGCAAAATCCGCCGCCCCACCCCGCTATCACCGGTTCATGCTGACCGACGGCGGAGTGCTTCCCGCAAAGTCACTCAAGTTTGCCAATGGCGTGTTCGAAATTGGCCGCGGCGATGCCTGGGCGAAAGTGCCCGCCGATCGCGTCCAGCGTGTCGAATTTATGTCCGATCGTTTGCAGTTCCTCTCCGATCTTGAGCCGATTCGGGTGCAGGAAAAGCCGCTGTTGATGCTCCCCAAGCCATGGCAAAAAGATCGCTCGATTCGCGGCGGCGTGATCAAGCTCGGCGGCGTCGAATATTCCAAAGGGATCGGCTGCCAGCCGCGCTCGGCGATTACCTTTAAGCTCCCCAGTGGCGCGCAATCGTTTCTCGCTGTCATTGGCCTTGATGCTTCGACAAAAGGCAAAGGCGCCTGCATCTTTCAGGTGATGGCCGATGGCCGCTCGCTTTACCAGCAAGCGGTCAGCGGCAAAGAAGCGCCGCGCGAAATCGCCCTCGAACTCGACGGCGCTAGTGAACTGACTCTGATCGTCGAAGCGGGCGAAGAACTCGACCTCTCCGACCACGCCGACTGGGCCGACGCCCGAATCCTGCTCAAGGCGCCGTAAACGGCCGACTCTCAAATTCGAGGGCGAATAATGCGGCTCATCCATCTAGTTTTCGGCACGATTCTCTGTGGCATATTGTTGTCACAAGGTTCAGTAGCCGCTCTCGCACAAGAAGAACTTTCCGAAGCCCAAATTCAGGCCATTGAAGCCGCCCAGGCCAAACGGATCGCGGCAATCGACCGGGTCTATGGCGCCGTCGTCGCCGTGTATGGCGAGGATCGCGCCGGCGGCGGTTCCGGCGTCCTGTTCCATCCCTCGGGGCTGGTCCTCACCAATCATCACGTGATCGCCGGCGCAGGCGAAAAAGGCTTCGGCGGTCTCGCCGACGGCAAGCTCTATCCCTGGCGCCTCATCGGCACCGACCCCGGCGGCGACATCGCGATTATCCAGCTTCAAGGCCGAGATGGGTTTCACTTCGCCCCGCTCGGCGATTCCGACGCCCTCCACGTCGGCGATTGGTGCATGGCAATGGGTAATCCCTTCCTCCTCGCCGAGGACCAGCGGCCTACGGTCACGCTCGGTGTCGTCTCGGGCATCCATCGCTACCAAGGCGGCTCGAAAAACCTCCTCGTCTATGGCGATTGTATTCAGATTGAAGAGAGGTCCGCCAGAGTTGCCGGGATTAATCGAGCTATCAGTCTGAATA
>JBKJSI010000096.1:0-4785 GCA_046595915.1 Pirellulaceae bacterium | reverse complement strand
AAGGCTAGTTCTTGGCCTTGGGAATGGGTGCGCCAGGCTTGGAACGTTTCTCGATACAAATCGTCTAGGCGGAGGATCGATAGGTTGCCTTGGGCGATGAGGGGGTCGGATTCTATTGGGTCTTTTTGGGCTAGTTTTTCGAAGTCGAGCGTTCGGCCGGGAATTTGGTTTTCTATTGCGTAGTAGGCTTCTTTGAACTCCTGTCGGCTCACGGATAACTGCGTAACGGCGTCTTCACCACTTCCGTGGTGGAGGAGCGTTTGGCAGAGGGCGTGGGACAGGATTGGGTTCATTGCAATTCCTCACGGATTTTCCTCTCGGAGGCACAAAGGCACGGAGGGGAAGAATGGGGGAAGCGGACTTGTCTCGAGGCACGACTGAATCTTACGAAAGAGGTGGCGCCATTTGGTGCGCTATTTTTTAAAATATTTTCGAAACACAGAGATACAGAGGGCACAGGGAAATGCGGGGAAGCAGGGATGAACGCGGATGGGCACAGATGCGGGGGGAGGATCGCGGAAGGGCGGAAGGGGAGGGAGTTCGCGAGGGAATTGCGGAGAGAAAATGTTGTTGGGAGATTTCTCAGAATCTGGATTGTTTTTTTGGCTTCTTGCGGCGCGGCCGCACCGTAAGGCGAGATCGCCAAGCGGTGCGGCGCGTTGAAGCGACTCTCATCGTATTGCGACGCGTTTTTGAGGGGCTCCTCGCTTGCGCTTCGGGTTAGGATGGGTCGGGTTAGATGTAGGAGGCGCTGCAGGTAGTTTATCTACCGACGATTCTTAGCGTAAGAAATTCAAGGCGACCAATAACACGCAATATGCCGCCGCGACATAAAACGTCGCAAGAAGATAGTCGAGAACGGGATGATCGTGGGCCTCCCAGATCGTCGTTGCCTGTTCTGGATGATTGGGAAGATAACGAATTTCGACTTTTTCGCCGACTTTCCTCATTCCTCCCATGAATTTGCTTTCGAGCCTCGTTTGCTGCAGCGCACCTTCTGGCGGAGTGTACTGAATCAGATAGGCATCGGGAAAAGCGTCCCCTTCCGGTAAAGTCTTGACGATTTCACCCTCGATCGGTAGCGCCCCTTTCCAGCGAATCTCCGCTTGGTAGGCTCGATAACTTTGCGAAAGAAGAAACGCCACAAAGCAAAAGTGAACCAGTCGACTGAGCCAAACATAGGTCGGCGATGGCGGGCCCCATTGGAGCTGCGCGCCGCTGACATGGGCGGGTCGCAATGCTTCACGCAGTTCAGGCGTGGCCACGATTTCTAATTGAGCGGGCGTCAGTGGTCCTAACGTCGACTCAGGAGCGTCCTGCTCACGGCGGATGTAGACGGCGCCGACTTCGCCGTTGTGCATTTCTAGGCCGAGCCCAGTTGAAATGAGCCAAAGTTCACCTAGCCTGAGGAGCGTTTTATCAGCGTCTTCCGGTGGGTAGTCGCTTAGTTTGGGGCAAACCCAGCGAGTGTCGTTGAACGAATTGGCGCCAACCGCCGTTAGTACGGCGTCGAGCGTCGGTTCCTCCATTGGCTCACCAAAGGTGATCGGCGACTCATAGACATTGATCTGCGAAAGCCGCCCGCCTTCGCCTTCAAAATGAAAGTCTCCCCAAGGCGCATCGCAGTCGAGATAGTCGGGGTCGTCGTTATCTTCTTCTTCAACTTTTGCTTTGGCCTTGCGGAGGGCATGGAGGACTTCATTTCGAGTCATGCCGATCTCGATCGGCCCCCAGCCTTTGCCAGGGAGGATGCGCCAAGGCTGCGAATTGCTTGTCATTTGGCTGCTCCAAATTGCATCGCCGTTTGCGCGTGACGAAAGCTTATGCTCCAGCGCAGAACTACAGCGCAAAACTTGAGAAATTGCAACAAGGCATTTGGAATTTCAATCACCATCCGACGGGTGCTTGCAGCAAGCGGCCGCCAATCCTCGCTTACGCTTCGGGTTAGGATTGGTCGAGTGTCTCATCAAGCCGATGGTTTGAAAACAGAGCGGACGGAAACGATCTCGCAAGTGCGGTTTTTTGGGCCGTTTTGTTTTTCGAAGCCTAGTGCGGGCGTTGCCCGGACCCCAAATGCGTTTTTCACACGGAGGCACGGAGACACGGAGGAAATGCGTGTAACGAAAATGAAGTTATGTCGGGCCTTCAGACCGCGACCTAGGCCGGCGCGGAGTACCGCTTGGCCTAGGCTACGATATGACGGGCCGGTTGGCCCTTAATGCGAATACGAACACGAACTCGAACTCGAACACGAACACGAACACGATTAAGAGTACGAGTACGAGTACGAGTACGAAAATGCGTGGGGCTTGCGACAAAGTGGCAGCTTAGTACACCTCCGCCATTCCTCGCTTACGCGTCGGGTTGGGATTGGCACTACTTTTGGCGGATTTTTTTGGCGTGGCCGGCTTGGCCGAATTGGACCATGCGGAGTTTGCAGATTTCCTTCATGGCGGTGCGGGCGGGCTTGAGGTAATCGCGTGGGTCGAACTTTTCGGGGTTTTGCCAGAGGACTTTGCGAATGGCAGCGGTCATCGCGAGGCGGTTGTCGGTGTCGACGTTGATTTTGCGGACGCCATGCTTGATGCCAAGTTGGATTTCTTCGACCGGGACGCCCCAGGTTTGCTTAATCTTGCCGCCGTTTTGATTGATGATGTCTTGCAGGTCTTGCGGGACCGAGGAGCTGCCGTGCATGACGAGGTGGCAGTTGGGCAGGCGCTTGTGGATTTCGATGATGCGGTCCATCGCGAGGACTTTGCCATCGGGCTTGCGAGTGAACTTATAGGCGCCGTGGCTGGTGCCGATCGCGACGGCGAGGGCATCGCAGCCGGTGGCGGCGACGAACTCTTCGGCTTGCTTGGGATCGGTTAAGAGTTGGTCGTGCGAGAGTTTGCCTTCGGCGCCGTGGCCATCTTCTTGTTCGCCTTCGCCCGATTCGAGCGAGCCGAGGCAACCGAGTTCACCTTCAACGGAGACGTTGCGGGCGTGTGCGAGTTTCACGACTTCTTTGGTGACTTCGACGTTGTACTCGTAACTGGCGGGCGTCTTGCCATCTTCCATGAGCGAGCCGTCCATCATCACGGAGGTAAATCCGTTATCGATGGCGCTGACGCAGGTGCCGACGCTGTTGCCGTGATCTTGATGCATCACGATCGGGATGTGGGGATAGAGTTCGGCGGCGGCGAGCATGAGATGGCGAAGGTAATTGTCTTGGCTATAGGTACGGGCGCCGCGCGAGGCCTGGACGATAACCGGCGAATCGGTTTCCTGAGCGGCTTCCATGATGGCCTGGATTTGCTCCATGTTGTTGACGTTGAACGCGGCCACGCCGTAATTGTTTTCGGCGGCGTGATCGAGCAACAAGCGGAGAGGAACGAGAGCCATTTTGGGATCCTTGGAAGGTTGCGGTGCGGAATTGGACTTGGGATTCCGCCTGATTGCATTTGCTATGCGGGCATTTTGAGGGATTTCTTGGCTGCGACAAGGCGTCGCAGCAGTTCCGTCAGGCGGGAGCCTGACCTACTGCTGTTGCCACGAGTGAAAGGCGAAGAGATTTGGCTTTATCAGACGTCGCTGGCTGGCTTTGAATGAAATACGGTGTCGGACTGAGCGAGAGCTAAACGAATAAGGAGAAGGCTGTGGGCGGGGTCGACTAGTTGGTCGTGAAAAAAGACGCCGCCGAGCCCTTTGGCGGGTGCATTTGGTCCCACCAGCAGGATGTCGCCGGGGCCGAGTTGGCTAGTGATGCGAAGGGCAACCATTTCTAGCTTTGGGCGACCGACGTTGAGAGATAGCTCGCCTTCTTCGGATTGCCAATTTCGCATCGGCAGGCCGTATTCGATGTAAGGGGTCAATTCGATTTCGGCGCTGCTGGCGGCGGAGGGGTAGCCGCGAACTAGGAATGCGCACTTGGCCTGGGGGAAAGTGCCGCCGCGGACGACGCCGCCGTTTGAAAGCAAGACGGAGATGTTGGACTCATCGTTGCGGACTCGGATCTCGCCTTTTCGGGCGGCGCGCAATTGCATCCGGAGGCCGAGGAGGGTCGGGTCGCCGTCCTCCGCGTCGCCTTCGGCTTTGGCGAGCGCCATTTGTTCGTCGTGGATCTTTAAGAGATCGCGAAGTGATTCGGGGAGGTCGCCGCCGAATTTTCCGCAGCGGAAGCCGTTGTCGTTAAGATCGCGCCGCCGCGCGATGGGGGTGATTTGCTCATCTGCTAAGCCCCAGGCGGCGGTAACTAGTTCGAGTTGGGGCTCGCGGGCGCGGATGAGTGAGACTTCGGCGACGATGACATCTTCGGGGATTGGGACGTGAGGTAGGCGGGAAGGTTCCTCGGCCTTTTGATTGTATAACCAACTTGCGCAGCCGGACGCTAATAAGCAGGGCATGCTTACTAGGGTTTTTAGAAATGCTTTGCGGGTTAGTTGGGGCATGTGGTTTGGTGTTGAACGAAATGGCCACTGACATAGCCAGTGGCACACGGATCACGCATGGTTAGCAAGCGATTTGCGCGGAGAGTGGGACGCGCGGAGATTAATGATGCAGTTCGCGGGGAGTCAAGGCGAGCCGGGTGCTAGCGGCGGTTTTGGAGGACGGCTTCCATTTCGCGTTCGGAGGTTTCGGGGTCGGCAACGCGGACTAGGCGGGGGCGTTTGATCTGCATTCCGAAGACGCGCCCGTGGGTTTGGAGAAGCTCGGTGAAGCTGGTTTCTAAGAAGGCATAGAGTTCGCGAAATGGCGGCCCTCTCCCGCCGCTGGCTCGAGGGAAACCCCTCCCGCGAACTCTAT
>JBKJSI010000810.1:0-6781 GCA_046595915.1 Pirellulaceae bacterium | reverse complement strand
ATCCACACAAACGAAAGCCGTTGTTGTGGTTGAAGTTGTCAGGCTCGTTGTCGTTGCGGTTTGCACACCGCAAGTTGTCAGCGTGGTTGTTGTTGAACGAACCACCCCGCAACACGCACGACGAGCCGGCGCTGGGGCCGGGCGGATTCTTTTGCTTGACGTCCTCCGTCTCGAAGTCCTTGGGGGCATACCAATCCAAGACCCATTCCCAGACGTTGCCATGCATGTCGTAAAGGCCCCAAGCGTTGGGCCATATCTTTGGATCGAGCCTTGCGACATCTTGTGGCCCCATTTCCCATTCCTGATTCCAGTAAGCGACCTTTCCGAGCGTTTCTACGGTAATCTCTTCTTCCTTACCTTCAATCTTTGCAAGACAAAACTCCGTTGTTGAGCCCGCGCGGCAGGCATATTCCCACTGGGCTTCGGTCGGCAATTTGTTGCCTGTATAGAGCGCAAACATAAACGCCGAGTACCAGGAAACATTGATCACCGGGCAGCGGTCGCCTTTGTTCGCTAGATCTACTTGTTGTTGTTTTTCGCTCCAGGCTTCATGGTTCGGATCAAAGAGCCTGTATTGCTCACGAGTGACCTGCGTCGCCGCCATCCAGAAGGAGTCAAGCCGAACGCGGTGCGGATGTTCACGTTTGCCTTCTTGCCCCGGTGTTCCCATGAGAAACCCCTTTTAGCCGGTGGCGGGGCATTCCACAAAGCACTTCTCCAGGGGCAGCCGCTGGCGGTATTCTTGGGGCTGGGCTTTTCTCAATTGGTTCAGTTGCTCGCTCGTGAGCTGGCCTGAATCGACCATCGCTTCGAGGCGTTGAAAGGGAACCAGTTGCGCGGCGATATGAACCTTTGGGTTCTTGGGGTCGGTGAGGATCTGGGTGAATTGATCATGGAAGGAGGCGAGGATCTTGGCGCCTTCGGACTGAAGGTCCTCGTTTTCCGTCTCCTGAAATATCCCCCAAGCGCGATACATAAGCTTGATGGGGCGGGTCCATGTTTCTTGCGGCTGATTTTTCCTAGGCCGGGGCTGTCGCACTTCGTCGAACAAATGCCGAGCCGCGGCGGCGAAGCGTTCTTCGTCGCATTGTCCCGCCTCTGCTAAATCGAATGCTATGCTCCAAACATTCGACCACTGCGGATGGGCGAAGTTCTTTTGTAGGTCTGCATCGCCGCAGGCAAGGGCATCGGGTTCTGTTCGATTGATCCAATTCGACTGTTGATTTTTGACCAGGTGCCGCGCTGCGTAATACTCCTTCATTCGCGGATCGGGCCAGGAGAGACTGCTTTCGTCAGAAACCACGCCGGTCAGACGATTCGTGAGTTGTGAGACTTTGAAGACGATCCCCCAATCGGAGTCCTCACGAAAGAGTGCTTTGGGTAGCCTTGGGCGCGGAGAGGTGAACCGTTCGCGAGCCTTCGTTCTGAGGACTGAAATGTCGTCTCCTAGCTCTTGTCCAAATGAGAATCGATTGGCATCCGTGACCAGCATTTGCATCGCCATGCTGCTTAACATGCCCTCAAGCCAATCAAGAATTTCTGAATCGACTTTGCGTTTGTTTTTCATTGTGTTTTGATACGCCCTTTCCAATGAATCACGGCATACCTGTCGATAAAGGTCCCCCAGAGAACGGAAACTTACGTGCTGCCGACTCGATTTGAGCTTTTGCGCGGCGCACCATTCTCGAATCAGAAAGAGTCCCTGAGGACTCGAAACGATGGGGTCATCGTCTTCCTGGGCGGGAATCAAGGAGCGAATCGCCGTTCTCAAGGCTTTTTCAACGTCCCCACGGGTCGCATTTTCCCGAAAGCGTGCTGCCGAAATTAACGCGGGTTCTGAACTTTGAATCTGCCGGTCGAGCCACTCGCCCGCTACAGGTGCAAGCGCGGCAACGCGGCCGAAAAGGTAGGCATATTGCTGACGCACATTGAATCGTTCGATGCGGGCCATTCGCCACGATGCATCGCGCCGCTCACGAACCATCGCGTCTGCGTAGGGGCGACTCGTGACGATGAACTGACAGTGAAGCGGTGAATTGCCCCCGTCGTGGATGCCTAGTCGAAGGAAGAACTTGTTGAATGCCGCTTCGCTCGCTTTCGTGACTTGATCGAGCGCGTCTAAGATTAGCACGATGCGGTTTTCTCGAAGCAACTGGCTAACGACTTCGCCTGCTTTGACGCCTTTCTCAAGATGCGGCGCCAGTTCCACTGCGAAACCCTCTTCAAAATCCTCTGGGAGAGGCACGCCATTTCGATCTGGCGATTCTTCCCATCTCACGACGAGTGCAGGTCGGCCATCGAAGTGTTTTTCTTGAGCCTCGCGGGTGCAAAGGTAGGCTTGTAGGCGGCGTGAAAAGACCGACTTGCCCGCTCCAGGCCCTTCGCTAACGCAAAGGCGGCCTTTGCCTAAGTTCATTAGTTTGTCGAACACGTCTTCCTCGCGTTCGCCCTCAACCGGTTCAAATAGATTGAGTTTCTCTTGATGGCGCGACTCTTTTTCCGGCTCGGGCGCCTTCTTCGTTCGCTCCTCCCGTTCCTTAGGGGTTAACTCCACCGAGAATCGCGCCGGAACGTAGTGCGCGAGGCGAAGTTTCTCTAGTGCGGATTCCTGGCCGGTCCAGGCTTTATCCCATTCCGATACGGCGTGTTTGCAATATCGCCCGACGGCGTTATCAACCCGTTCGTCGCCAGTGAGTTTTTCGAGGAGGGAGAGTAGGCCCATTTCAACAGTTTCTCCGTGCTGGGGCATCGCCCCAATTTCAGTTCCAGAAAATCAAAGAGCCAGCAAAACAATCTACAAGCATCAGAGAACCGGGTTACGTATTAAGGACGTCTGTAAAAAGGCACACAACAATCCGTAGCAACGAAAGCCCCAGTAGCAGCGGAATCAACGAGACTTGTCATGTTCGCGGAGGTCACATCGCAATGCAGCAGCACTTGCGAAGCGAACTTGTGGCTAGTCAGTCTTCCCAAAGGCAAAAATATGCCCATTTTATGACGCGTCGTTCTAAGAAATACGCCCCCCTAGCAGTAAATCAAGCCAGTGAGATTCAGGATTCCAGATCTAATCACTTGCTCCTTGGAGTTGCAGACTCCCGACAAAGCCGGAATCCCATATGCGGACCGTAGGAGTTTGGCGGACAGTCCTCGCGAGATGCTGCTCGGCAAGCGATACCATCCTCATGGCAACTACCGCCGCGCAACGTTCGCACTGCGTCGTAGTTAAACACGTACGGTTCGTAGACTAGACCAACGTTTTGTAAGTCAAGCTTGGAGAGTTCCTCTTCAATTTCGGCAAGCGATGTTTCTTCTGGCATTTTAACGAGCGCCAAAGCGCGCCGCAGATATACATCCTCTTCGAAAATGCTGCGGCACCACTCCGACACATTTCCTTGCATTTGCCAAAGCCCCCACGCATTCGGTGCGAAGCAAGGTGGTTTTTTAGAATTCTTCCAATTAAGCATCGCGCGGCGTTCCTGGGTCCAGCGAACTGGAATCGCTGTATCGGCGACAGCCTGTTTCGAATCGATCACACTGGTCGGAAACGGGCGTCGACCATCGAAATTCGCTACTTGCGAAGTGATTTGATCGAACTTCCCCTTGCACGAAATTCCAAATAGATCATTTGGGCCATCCCTACCTGCTCGAGCAGCGAATTCTCGTTGCGCTTCCGTGGGCAAGTCATTACCAGTCCAAAGTGCAAACATCATCGCGTCGAAGTAGGTCATCATCACCATGGGACAGTCATTGGAAAGCGCGCGATATTTGTAAGTTATTTGGATTTTTATTGTTGTCGGAAATGCCGGATCGAATAGCGAGTATTGCTCTTCCGTTACGGATGTCGATTGCATCCAAAATGGAGCCACTCGCACTGGATGACGGGGCTGCTCATCGGCCACTTCACCCTCTTCTTCCTCATCGATATCCGTTCGACTTGAATGCGTTCCAATCCAAAATACGCGGCTTTCCTTTTCCGGTGGGCAAATGACAAAAGTTGGCTCATGATTATCGCTGGGCGATATCGCCTGAAGTCGCTCTTTTTCTAGTATTAACTCGTCGAGAATTGGGGCAGGCAACAGTTGCGCCGCGATGGTTGCTTGAGTGTGGTCACCAACTCGCAGGATTGACGCGAATTGGGCCTGAAACGATTTTATGATCCTCTCGCCTTCCAATTTAAACTTCGGGCTTTGAAATAGCTCCCATGCACGATGCATGAGTTCCGTTGGGCGACTCAACTTGAGAGATGGTGATGGCAATTCAAATAGCACTGAAAGCGATGCCAAAAGGCCTTTTGGGGCGGCAAGCTCATTACGCCCCGGCATAGTAGAAACGGTGCCGAGTTCAATGGCATGAAGCCAGGCTTCACGCCAGTCTTTACACGCCGCCCATTTGCCGACCAACGAATCGCCACAGTAAACGCTTGAGAGAGTTTTGCTTCTTTTGACCCAACCGGCTTGGCGATTGGATGCTAAATGCAAACCACAATGAAATTCCATCATTCGCCGATTGGGCCAAGCCAATATGATGTCAGAGCCGGCGGCCAGAAGCGATCGATTTGTAAACTCCGCTGATTTGAGTGCGATGTTCCAAGCGACTTGTTTTATTCGTTTTCCGTATGCCTTTTCAGCTAATCTCTTTAGTTTTGCAACCTGAACGGCGCCTTGAACTCCCTCCTTCT
This sequence comes from Pirellulaceae bacterium, assembly GCA_046595915.1. Taxonomy (GTDB): domain Bacteria; phylum Planctomycetota; class Planctomycetia; order Pirellulales; family Pirellulaceae; genus JBKJSI01. Next base: position 2,103 of record JBKJSI010000810.1, on the reverse strand, counting down.
GAGGGCGTTTGGTCATCATCGCGAACGCTATGGCGGATAAAATTCGCTCAAACTCTGGCCAATTCGTGGCATTTAAGTGTCTACCGGAAGGACGCCCCTCGCGATGCTTCACCTCCCGCTGCCACATCTGGCGCGTCACTTGCAAATACAAGTCTGCACGATTGCGGAAACGTATCTTTCGCCGCCGACCATTAGCGCCTCTAGAAAGCTCACGGATATGAAAGAGGTTCTGCGGATTCGCAGTAAGCGGATCTTCATCGGAAAGGTCGGGAGTTAGCGCGGCTAGGCGCGCCTTTATCCGTGCGTTGCTCTTAGCTGGACCAACGACCGGAAAAACTTCAACAGATGGATCGATTGTTCTACGAGAAAACGCGTCTGGCGCCTCGAGGTTGGGTGCGCGAGGGCCGCGGAGGTATTGGTATTGCTGCATTCGGCCAAAGGCGTCAAGCCTCGCGAGCTTCCAGTTCACTTCTTCACTGGCAATACGAGGCACTGCATATGGGCGAGAGGTTACTATGATTCGGCAGTGCCAATCCCTTTTGTGAATGAGCGAAAGCAGACGCTTGAAGCTTTGAACTCGCTTCGGTGCGGATTGATCTAACGCATCGAGAACGAGCGCGACGCGGCCGTTACGCAACAGGCTTTTGACGACGGTTTTCAGTTCACCCTGTTTTTTCCCCGGATTTGCTTTGCCGAGTTCATGGACAAGATCTTCAAAAAACTCCTTCTCACTAGGCCAGGAGCCATCGAGCTTGGCCTCCTCTCGGCGAATCACCAGCGCAGGCCGACCGCCAAATAGCTCTCGCTGGGCAAGGGGCGTCGACAGGAATGCCAGAAGTCGCCTTGTAAAGATCGTCTTCCCTGCGCCTGGCCCTTGCCACACACAAAGCCGATCGCCGCCTTGCTGCATGAGCTTGAGTAGCCATTCTTCTTCGTACGCCCCCTCGATCTGTACGTAGCTTTCCTTATTGGATCGGCGTGGAGTCTGTAATTCGAATTCAGCCTTATTCGGCACGTTATCCGGATACTTCTCGCCCCATGCCTTCTCGATGGAGAACTTAGAAGGCACGTAGTAGACGAGTCCGCACTTCTTTCCAAGCGTGCTTGCGCCGATCCAATGCTTATGCCATTCGTTAATATGTGCTTTGCAGGACTCTTGTACGGCGTTATCGACGCGTTCATCGCTGGTAAGTTTTTCGAGGAGGGAAAGAAGGCCCATTTTCAATGATGCTCCTCGCTGGGGCATTGCGACAAGGTTCAACTGTCTGGCTAGCAATTTGAAGCGGCGTGAAGCCAATTCAGTGGTGTTTCGGAGGTTTAAGTTAACGACTTAGTCGAAAGCCGAAGGACGCAGATCGTCCATCTGCCGGATTGCGGCCGCGGGCAGCGGCCCTACAGCTTGTATCCATATCTAACCAGCTGCCGCCTCGCAACACGCGTTGCGAGGTGAGGCAATATGTATCTGGCTCAGCTGTTTCTTCGAGCTTTTCAAGGTCGATTTCCTGAAGTCGCGACTCGATTTCCTCGCGGGACACTTCGATCGGCAATCCCGTCAGTTGAAATGCGCGCAAATGGTACGAATCCTCTTTGAAGACACTGCGGCACCACTCCCAGACGTTTCCCTGCATCTGCCATAATTGCCAGTCATTCGGAACAAAGGGCGGAGGCATCTTCGACTGCACCAATCCACTCCGGGCACGTCTGTCAACAGTCCAATGCACAGGCAGTGTTTCAAAGACACGGACGCCAAGGCCATCGACCTTACCATCATGACGGACAGATAACCGAAAATTCGCAACTTCCGACGACAACTGATCAAAGCGACCTTCTGTGGCGACTCCGTATAGATCATCCAATCCGTCACGTCCAGCGCGACAAGCGAATTCTCTTTGAGCCTCCGTTGGCAGTCTATTGCCCGTCCAAATAGCAAACATGGTTGCGTCATACCAATTCGTCAGAATCACGGGACAATCGCGCTCTTTAGAATACTCGCGGAACTTGCTCCGATTCGCCTCGTTTTTTTCAAACGCGGGATCAAACAGGGCGTATTGCTCATTCGTCACCGATGTGGTTTGCATCCAAAAAGGCGCCAGGCGAACAGGA
>JBKJSI010000727.1:0-3025 GCA_046595915.1 Pirellulaceae bacterium | reverse complement strand
CGAAGTGGGTGGCTCGCGGTGGCTTTGGATCGGTCTCCTTTTCGTCGCCATTCGCAGTAACGAATTCGCCCTCTCTCGAAACTGGAACGATTCACTCGGTCGAGCCGGCCCAGGTCTTTTGGCGGTGTTGTGGGGCGGCGGCGGCGCGGCGATGCTGCTGGCCTTTGTGCATGCGATGCGCTATTTCGATCTGGTCGCGATCTTTTCCAGTGCGCTTTTGGGAGTCGGAGTCGTCTTGCCTTTTACCAAATTGAGCGCACGTGCGGCCTATTCGGCTCTAGTCCTGTTCTTCCCGGCCATGATGCTCATCGCCCAACTCGGTTCTTATACCGAAGTCCCACTCGCCAGTTTTCTGCTGATGGGAATTGCGCCCTGTGCGCTGCTCGTGCTTTTACCAGAATTGGCTGGATTGCTCGAAAAGCGCTCTCCAACATTTCGCGTCGTGATGGCGATCGGGATGCTCTTAATCCCCCTCGGCGCAGCGATCGCGATGGCCGCCATCAGCGAAGCCCAAGCATCCAACGCCCAAGCATCGCAGGAACCGGCTCCTTCACCCTAGCGGCGCTTCGTTGACACTCAGCAGCAAAAGGGCCTAAAATTCGGCCCTCTCTCCCTCATTCGTTCGCATGAAGCGAACGCGAAAGGATGCCGCTCGAATGTCCAAGCCCGCAGGCGCACAGATCACCACGGTCATGCAGGAATCGCGCCTTTTCCCACCCCCCGCCGATTTCTCCGCCAAGTGCGAGATCGATTCCCACGCCGCCTACCGCGAGCTTTACGACCGTGCCAAAGCCGATCCCGAGGCCTTTTGGGCCGAACTTGCCCGTCAAGAACTCCATTGGTTTGAACCGTTCGGCAAAACGCTCGATTGGCAAACCCCATACGCCAAGTGGTTCGTCGGCGGCAAGACGAACGTCTCCTACAACTGCCTCGACGCCCACCTCGCTGGCCCCAATCGCAACAAAGCGGCCCTGATCTGGGAAGGCGAGCCGGGCGATGAACGAACGCTGACCTACCAGCAGCTCCACCGCGAAGTTTGCAAATTTGCGAATGTCCTGAAATCGCAAGGAATCAAGCAAGGCGATGTGGTCTCGATCTACATGCCGATGGTCCCCGAACTCGCCATCGCGATGCTTGCCTGCGCGCGAATCGGTGCGGTGCATAGCGTGATCTTCGGCGGCTTCTCGGCGGAAGCGATCGCCGACCGTAATAACGACGCGAAATGCAAAATGGTGATCACTGCCGATGGCGGCTGGCGCCGCGGTAAAGTCCTGCCGCTCAAAGAAACGGTTGATACGGCCCTCGCTAAATCACCGACCGTCGAAAAGTGCATCGTCTATCAGCGCATCGGCTCCAAGCCGGCCATGAAAGCCGGGCGCGATATTTGGTGGCACGAAGCGATGGAGCAAGCAAGCGATAAATGCGACGCCACTCCGCTCGATAGCGAAACGACGCTCTTCATCCTCTATACGAGCGGTTCGACCGGCAAACCGAAGGGCATCCGCCATACTACCGCCGGCTATAACCTCTTCGTCAAAAAGACCTACGAGTGGGTTTTCGATCATCGCCCCGAGGACATTTTTTGGTGTACCGCTGACTGTGGGTGGGTGACCGGTCACAGCTACATTGTCTATGGCCCCCTCAGCAACGCAGCCACGGTGGTGATGTATGAAGGCGCCCCTAACTGGCCGGCCGAGGACCGCTTCTGGGCCATTATCGAAAAATACAAAGTCAACATCCTCTATACCGCTCCCACCGCCATTCGTGCTTTCATCAAATGGGGCGATCACCACGTCGATAAGCATGATCTCTCGAGCCTCCGCCTCCTTGGCACCGTCGGAGAAGGCATCAACCCTGAAGCCTGGATGTGGTATCACCGCAAGATCGGCGGCGAGCGCTGCCCGATTGTTGACACTTGGTGGCAGACGGAAACCGGCGGCATCATGATGTCCCCCCTCCCCGGCGCGACGCCCACCAAGCCCGGCAGCTGTACTCAGCCCTTGCCCGGCATCATTCCCGTGATCGTCGACAGCAATCTCAAACATGTCACCACCCCGAATCAAGGCGGCTGGCTCTGCATCGAAAAACCTTGGCCCGGAATGCTCCGCGGCATCTGGGGCGATGACGATCGATACGTCGAACAATATTGGTCAAAAGCGCCGGGTATGTACCTCTGCGGCGACAACGCCCGCATCGATGAAGATGGCTACTACTGGATCATGGGCCGTATCGATGACGTGATCAATGTCGCGGGCCATCGCCTCAGCACGATTGAAATCGAAAGCGCACTAGTCAGTCACCCTTTGGTTGCCGAAGCCGCCGCCGTCGGCAAGCCCGACGAGCTCAAGGGACAAGCCGTCACGGTTTTCGTTACGCTGAAAAACCCCGACGCCGCCGAGGGAACCAAAGAGCTACTCAAGCAGCATGTCCGCAAAGAGATCGGCGCGTTAGCTACTCCCGACGAAATCCGCTTCACGGCGATGCTACCGAAAACCCGCAGCGGCAAGATCATGCGCAGACTACTTCGCGACATCGCCGCCGGCAAAGAAACCGTCGGGGACACTTCGACGTTAGAAGACTATTCGATCCTGGCGAAACTCCGCGGGGATGAAGAATAATACGCTCACCACAAAGGCACGAAGAACACGAAGAAATGCAGGTTCCGTATGGGAATTTCGCTCCCCCCTTTGTGTACTTTGTGCCTTTGTGGTGAAAAAACTGAAGAGTTGTTCGATGACCAAGCTCGACAATCCTTACGAAGCCGCCTTCGCTGCCTACTTGCGCCAGCAGGGCGCGCCGCATGTCCCGGTGAATGAGGCTCGTCGTTCCACCGCGGGCGATGTGGCTCTGAAGAATCTCGATGTGATTGTTTCGCCAATTGGCCAATCGACTCGGTGGCTGATCGATGTCAAAGGCCGGAAGTTTCCGGGCGGCTCGAAGCAAAATCGCTACTGGACCAATTGGTCGTGTAGCGACGATCTTCGCAGCATGACCAACTGGGAAGCTCTTTTCGGCTCACCCTTCC
>JBKJSI010000350.1:0-2535 GCA_046595915.1 Pirellulaceae bacterium | reverse complement strand
GATGCCGAATCGGTCCAGCACTTCTTGTTGGGCTTTCCCGCCGTTGTAACGCAACTCGGCAGCCGTCTTCCGGACTTTGCGAGCCTCGCCGGAATCGGTCGGTAAGGCACGGTCAAGCACGAGTTCCGCCGCACGGTAATAGCGATCGACGTGTGACGGCGACAGCGACAACTGCGACCCGATACGCTCAAACCCGTGCCACAGCGTGTCTTCGTTCAACTCGCCCGGCTTGGTCGGATCGTAGCGCACTCCCAGCAGATCATAGACGGTGTTCTGATACTCTTTCCGACTCAAGCGATAATGCGAGACTACCGGTCGTGCCGCCATCCGCGCCGCCCGCCCCGCTTTGATCAGCGAGTCGAGGTTCGTGACAACGTCCGCGATCTCCTGCTGAGTCGGTTGCTTCTCCTTCTTCGGAGGCATCTCGCCTGAGTTGACCTTGTCGAGGGCCTCCGCCCAGTGATGCGTATCCACCCCCAAGTTGAAATCGCGCGATAGCTGGTCGAACCGCAAGTCGCCCTCGGCCTTCTGCGGTCCATGGCAGCGGAGGCAGTGCGTCTCAATGAAGCCTTCAAACGGCTCCGCTCCGCGCACGGCACCAGCAAAGCCAAGGCTGGCTAGGAGCAGCATGAGAGTAACTCGGCTCCGCAACCCCCCGCCGAGCCGCAGAGCGACTCGGCCACAGGTCAGCGTTGCGTTTCCATTGATATTGGTCATGTAAGAATCTCCATCACGACTGAGCCATTCACGTCGATGAGCCGGCGGTTGCGAAGCCGGCAGCAGGGTTGGTTGTTGCTCATGGTTGTGGGTGCTTCCATGCGGAATCTCAGGCATTGATTTCATTCATTGTACCGGTGCTTGAACCGAACACGTCTGACTTCAGCTCCATGCAATGCAGCATGGTCACAAAAAGATTGCAGAGCGGGGTGTTGTTGTCGTGCCTGAAAGCGAGCTGCTGGCCGTGCCGGAAGCTTCTCCCGGCGAGCAGAATGGGCAGGTTTGTGTTGTCGTGCGTGTTTGAGTCACCCATGTTGCTGCCGAAGAGTTCATAGGCAAGACCAGCCTGGGGCTTGAGCCAGCCGGCGGCGTTCCCGGCGGCCGGCTCCGCGGCCAGCAGGCCGCTGCCAGTCATGACTACGGCCGCCATCACTGCTCCGAGCATTCGAGTTGCGCTCATGGCCATCTCCCTTCTGTGACGATGGTTTGCCTGTTCATGGAAAGGGTTGGATCGATAACAAGGTGAGTTCTGCAACTGAAGATACCACCGGCTGAAGCCGGTGGGTTCAAGGTTTCGTGAGCTACGGACTGAAGTCCTTCGCTCACGATGGGAAAAATCCGTCGCCACAGCAGTCGCTATGAAAACCGGTCAAAAATTCACCTTGCCAACTACGCCTTCTCGCCATGCCTCACTGAAGAACCTAAAGGTTTCGCCTGAAGGCGAGGGATTTAAACCCATCGTAGAGACATTAATCATCGACGCCTTTCAATTCGTATTGGTTTAGTTAAAGGAATTTTGGCTATGCCAATCCCTCTGGTGTCGCCCAATGCGACGTGCGATACGCGCGACCGAGCTGGCGATCTGCTTCGGCGTCATTAACAATTTGATCCTTCTCAATATCGAAACGAAGTGAACGTCCGAGTCGCGCCGAAAGATTGCCTAATTGGCATAGCGCCGACGAACGAAAGCCCTCTTCGATAGGGGCATTGAGCGACTGCTCACCGCGAATCGCCGCCACAAAATTGATAAAATTATCGGACACCAATACCGGAGTGGGATTCGGCAACTGCCGCGCGAGGGGACGATTATCCGCACCTAAAACCTGCAGCTTCCCCCGCTTGCTTAAAAACATCTGCCCCTTGGTGCCATAGAATTCGCAGCCGCTGTCGGTGTTGTGTGGGTAGTTCGTGCTCCACAGTCGCATCTCGTAAATGAGTTGTTTACGATGTCCTACGGCGCCATCGCCCGGATATTCGAACACGGTCATTTGCGTATCGGGGAACTGTTGGTCGTCGTCGAAGAAATATTTTCCTCCGATCGACGTCACGCTGGCGGGGAGGCCCGGAGCGCCGAGCCCCCAGCGGGCGATGTCGAGATCGTGCACTCCGTCGTTGCCCATAACCCACCGCTGCCACATCCTGGAAGCCAACGGCGAGAGTTATCGGCTCTAGGATGCTAGGTGAAGACGCCGCAATCCTTCTCATGACCAAACCCTCGCCAGAATAAGCAACCAGTTCACATTGCCCCCCCAGCGGGACGGGCCGATACCATTCCCGCACCTACCCCGCGCTACACTTTTAGGGCGCCAGGCGCCGCGGTTTTCGGGTGCCACTCATTCTGAAGCATCCCGACTAGCAATAATCGTGGCTCGCGCCGGCCAATACTCGCATTCCTTGCCATCCGTCGAAAAAAATGCAGAGTGTTGGCGCCGAGGCGCCAACGCGTCGCTGCTACCAGTACTGCCGAGCCAACAGCCGCAATTGATCGGTTATCTGGTATGCACCCCGTAGCCCTGGATCGCAATTATGTCGCTAACG
>JBKJSI010000332.1:0-5879 GCA_046595915.1 Pirellulaceae bacterium | reverse complement strand
CCGCCCCTATGGCGATCTTTAGGGCGGTGATTGCGGATGGACTACGGCTCCAGATGATCCAGGCCATGTAAAAGCTGATCAGAGCGACAAAGGTATTGATGAGCAGGTAGAGCAGTGCTCCCATGGTGCGCATTCCGTGCTGGAATTTCATATTGGCAGCGGTGATCTTGGCCATTTGCAAGGCTTGAGCGGAGGCTTTGTCCAGCTCGGTGTCTTGGTTTTGGTTCGTGATCGTTTCGATCAACTCTAGATTTCGAATGATTGTGTTGGCATCGACTTTAGTGACTTGCTCGGCCCAATGTCTCTCATTGAGGGCTATGAACGTGATGGAAATCAGCACCAGACCGGCGGCGGCGATCATTGCCGCGCAGGGGACGATGCGGTTTTCGTGACAAAGAAAACTCATCAATCGCGACAATTGACCCATTGGCCGAGCGGCGATCGGTTTGCTTTCTAGAAAAGCAGTGAGATCCAGCTGCAGATCGTGCGCGGATGCATAACGCTGTTGGCGATCTTTTTGCAGGCACTTGAGGCAGACTGCTTCGAGGTCGCGCGGGATTTGGGTGTTGAGGAGTCGCGGGGAGTTGGGTTCTCTCTCCAGGACCAGGGCCATCGTTTCTCGCGCCGTCGCAGCTTGAAACGGAGGCATGCCTGTCAATGCGCAGTACAGGACCGCGCCGAGGGCGTAAACATCGGTGGCGACGCCGAGTTCGTCGATTAGTCCGGCACATTGCTCGGGCGCCATATAGCCGGGCGTCCCCATGACAGCGCCATCGAGCGTCAGGTTTTGATCTTCACTTTCGAGTCGGGCCAGGCCGAAGTCGGTGATATGCGGATTGCCTTCGGCATCGAGCAAAATGTTGGCTGGCTTGAGATCGCGGTGAATCACGCCTTGTGCATGGGCATAGGCAACCGCGTCGCAAAGTTTCTTCATCAGTATCGCCGCTTCCTCGGCCGAGAGCGGGCCTCGAGAGATCCGCTGGGCTAGTGTCTCGCCTTCGATGTAGGCGAGAGCCAGAAAGTGCTGCTCTTCGAAGGTTCCGATCTCAAAAATCGGAACGATGCCGGGATGATCAAGCCTGGCCGCGGCGCGAGCTTCGACTTCGAATCTTGATGTGACTTCGCGGCTCACGCCGCCACGAATAATCTTGATGGCTGCGATGCGATTGAGCCGAGTGTGCCGCGCCTTGTAAACGACTCCCATGCCGCCGGCACCGAGTTGTTCGTAAATCTCATATTCGCCAAGGCGTTTTGGCTGCGGATTGATGGCAGGGCTGATAGGGCGATTCGCCGAAGGCGTGTGGAGTTGAGTTGGGTCGTCGGCGCTGTTGGGGGAAGGTTGTGACATGGATGATGCGCCGGCACATACGGACTAAGTTTTATCCGGATCATTCATCATGAATACTCGATCACGCCTGCGTAAAGAAATACCGCGTCAGGTGAAAGAAAATCGGCGCCGCAAAGCAGAGCGAGTCGATGCGATCGAGGACGCCAGCGTGGCCAGTAACTAACGTGCCATAGTCCTTAACGCCCCGGTCGCGTTTAATCGCCGACATCGTCATGCCGCCCGCAAAGCCCATCAGGCTAATCACGAGCGCCATGCAAGCCGATTCCCAGAGTTCAAAGGGAGTCGCCCAGTAGAAGATCGCGCCGGCGAGAGTGCTGGTGAGGAGTCCGCCAAGCAAACCTTCCCAAGTGCGGCTAGAGCTGATCGCCGGAGCGATCACATGGCGCCCCGCGAGCTTCCCCCAGGCGAATTGAAAAACATCGCCGAGTTGGGCGATGAGAACGAAGTAAAATAGCAGCCCCGCATTGCTTCCTTTGAAAGGGACGAAGACTCGGGCGGTTTCCTTCACGGCATCTTGGGGAATTTCCCAACTGCCCAGATTGAGGAATAGCAGCGCCGGCGCGTAGCTAAGAGAATAGACGCAGATCAGGAGCCCTGCTTGGATTTTGGCGGAGCGTTCTAAGAAGCGTTTGTGATCGCCCGCGAAGGCGCTGCGAGCGGGGATGAAGAGCGAGGCATACACGGGAATGAGAATGCTATAGAGGCCATAATATTTTTGCCCCATCGCGACGAGCACGTATTGGGCGGGCGTGAGCAGAAAGAAAGCCCAGAAGATCGAGCGATGGTCGCCGCGGCGCGTCGGCGTAACCGTAATGAATTCGCGCAGGCCCATGAAAGAGACGAGGCCAAAGAGGACAACCGTTGCGATCGGACCGAGCAAGATGCCCGCAACCAGCGTCGCGCACATCATCCACCAGGCGCGAATGCGCTGATTGAAAACGCGGACAACGAGCGGGTTGATCGTGGTTTCGGGTTGTGCTCTGAGAACACGGCCTGCGATAAAGGCAGCAGTGAGCAGACCCAGGATAATTCCTAGTAGCGCGATCGTACTATTGTCGAGCCAGCGGGGAGCGGTCGCTTTGGCGGTCTCTTGCAGGAGCGGTTTTTTGACGGCCTCAATTTGCGCGAGAAGGCCTGTGCCGAAGTGAAGTCCAAGGTTGGCCCGTTCGGTCCAATCTTGGATGAGCGTTTCAATCATTCCGCCAACGAACATGGTCAGTTTATAAATCCTTGAGTCGCCGGACCGATTCGCGGGCGCGTTTCAGGAACTCGACCTTCGGCTCCCCTGGCTCTAGCCAAATGGGGGGGCCGATGGTGATGCAACTTAAAAGCGGCACGGGCAAGAACTCGCCCCGCGGCAAGACTCGGTTGAGATTATCAATATAGACCGGCACAAGCTCAAGGTCGGGCCGCTTCTTGGCAATGTAGTAGAGGCCGCTCTTGAAATCGACCATTTCCTCCTCGGTGTTGCGGCTGCCTTCGGGGAAAATAATCAGCGAATAGCTCGTTCCCATCGCCTTGATCATCAGGTCGACAGGGCTTTGGTGGACTTTGACGGTTTTGCGGTCAATGAGCAGCGCGTTAAAAGAGGACGCGATATAAGGGCGGACGAGACCTTTTTCCCAGTAGTCTTTGGCGGCGACCGGGCGCGTCATAGCCCGCAGATTTCGCGGCAAAGAGGACCAAATCACAATCGGGTCGAGATGGCTCGTGTGATTGGCGAAATAGATGCGCTGGCACGGCTCAGGCTGAGAATCGACCCAGCGCACCGTCGCGCCCGAGATGAGTTTGGCGATGAACGCGAGGGTAGCGCTCGTGATGTTCATGCCAGGATCAGGGCTGCGCAACAGGCCAGAAAAGGGAGGCTAGAAAGGGGCCAAAAGAGCCGCCTTTGGTAGAGAAATGATCCTACATCGCAGAGCGAGAAGTGAGTAGGTCTCCTTTGCGGGGTATTTTGAGCGACTTTTCCGAACAAAATCGAGGAAGAGCCTGCGATTCCTCGCTGCCAAAAGAGGCGAACGAGGAAGTAGGAGTGCATGAAGCTGGGGCTTGAAGGGATGACTTGTAACGGCGACTTACGCAAAGACCCTTTTAACAACCCAGCCGCCGAGCGCGATGATGCCCATGATGACGAGGCCGATCAGCTTGATCTGAATGCGGACGCTGCTTGTCCCAGATGAGTCGTCGTGCGCTGGTAAAACGACAACAATTTGATTTCCCCCGTCATCCTTTTATTTAATTCTCGCCAAACCTCGAATTTGCGGCCCCTTCCACCGAAGTGCCATCCGAGGCACACAGGAAAGTCGGAACCGAATCTTGCCCGATGACGCAATGGTTCGGATGCAGATTTCGCCCTATCGATTGCAGCTCGGCGGCATCGGTACGTCGCGCGTCGAATATCGCGAACTGAACCTCGAACTGCCAACGCGAGCCGCAGGCGTCTACACGCGACAAGTACTCGTCGAAATCCTCACTCGCGTTCCATCACAAAGCGTCGAAATTCAAGCTCATTTGGAAGATTTGCAGCGAATGCAAAGCGACAAGCCTGCGGCTTCCAGCGGCGCTGGGCATCATCATGGCGCTGTTTCTCCCCACGTCCGACGCTCCTATAAGCTCGATGCGATCCACCGCGATCTCTCCAAGCCCTTTGCGGAATCGCTGATGTTGCATGTCAATGATCGCCAGGAACTGGGCGGCTTTGGCGGCGAGATGGATCTGTCTTTGCAAATGCCTGGCTGGACGAATGTCTGGACGCGGCCCATCCAAAACCGTGTCGATATGCTCTCCACCGGGGTGAATACAGATATTGGAATCTGTGTCCTCGGAAACGATCAGCAAGCCGTCGTTGCCGCCAGTCAGCAAGTGGCCGAAGTCGTCAACAAGGTTCCCGGCGCATCGGGCGTTGTTGCCGATCCGTTGCGCGGCAAAAAGTACCTCAAGATCATTGTCGATGAAGCGAAGCTCGCCGAGCGCAAAATCTCCCTCGAAAATTGGAAGGCCACCAGGGCGCTGGCTTTGGGCGGGGGTATTGTTGCACGGGTCGCTGAGGGAGGACACGAAGTCGCCGTGCGAATCCAATCATCACAGGGTTCAACGCCGGAAGAGATTCGACGCATTCCGGTCATTACCGATTTGGGAAACTTCACTGTCGGGGATGTGGCGGCTATAAAATATGAAGAAGGGCCAACCAGCATCAAGAGCGAGAATGGTCAACTTCGCAACTATGTCCGCCTCAATGTCCGCGGCCGCGATCCACAGCGGTTTATTGAGGAAGCCAAACAGTTCATCGAGCAGCACGCGAAACTGCCGACTGGCATTTCACTTACTTGGACCGGCCAATTTGAGCATCAGCAGCGCAGTCAGCGAGCTTTGACAGTGCTCATGCCCATCGTCTTAGTCTTAATCTTCGGGATTCTCGTTTGGACCTATCGAGATCTGGCAGACGCGGTGTTGGTGCTACTAGCGCTACCCGGAGCGTTTGCCGGCGGACTCTTCATGCAATGGCTGTGTGGACCGAAACTCTCGGTGACGGTGCTCGTGGGCTATATTGCGTGCTTCGGCATGGCGGCATCGACGGGCGTCATCATGCTCGTCTATTTGCGAGCCGCAGTAGATCGCGCTGGCGGTCTCAAGCAGATGTCACTTGAGCAGTTGCGCGCCGCGGTAATTACCGGCGCGGTGCATCGGCTGCGTCCCAAGTTATTGACGGAGTTGACCACGGTCATTGGACTGGCGCCGATGCTCTGGGCGAGTGGGATCGGCTCGGAGTTAGCGCGCAAGTTAGGCTGGGCTTGAAAACCGCTTGTTTTTGCGAAGATGCCAAGATGCCGAAGGTGCTCAAGGCGTCCTTCAGCCCTTGATGCAATCACCGAACCGCTGACGGGCGCCGCCAAAAATCCAGTGCCACCACTGGTCGAGTTCCGCCCTACAAGAAGAGCCGGCGGTGGGTGTGGCTGTTCGTAGGGACGCCGCATGACTCGCCTTCGCTCAGCATTTTGCGTTCCGCGAAACCTGGCATGCAGACCGCAAAAATCGCGGTGCTAGTGGCCGATGGATTTGAGGCTGGGGATGTCGATGCCATTCGAACAGCGGTGACCGCCGCTGGGGGCGTGATCAAGATTATTGCGCCGCATGGGGGAGTCGTCAGAGATAGCAAGAAATCAGAAACGCCTGTTGATTTCAGTCTCCCGACGGTGGCATCCGTCCTGTTCGACGCTGTTTACATCCCCGGTGGTGATGCTTCCGCTAAAACGCTGATGGCGCTTCCGCGGGCGATTGAGTTCGTTGAAGAAGCGTTCAAGCATTGTAAGGCGATCGCCGCCAGTGGCGCGGGCGTTACTTTTCTAGAGAAAACTCGAATCGGCGCCGTGATCGACGATGAAGACTCCGCGGTTATGGCGGACGCGGACATTCCGGCGAAGAAAACAGCCGGTGTTTTTATCGAGGCGATTCGACAACATCGCAATTGGAAGCGAGAGGCAAAGACGCTGCCCACCGGTTAACAATCGAGGTGAATAAATCTGTCTTGCCT
>JBKJSI010000106.1:0-7191 GCA_046595915.1 Pirellulaceae bacterium | reverse complement strand
GTTCGCATGGAGTAGGCCCTTAGCACAATCTGCGGACCTGCCGGTCTGCTTACCGCTTCTCGAGTGACTTTAATCTCCTCACTGGACTCGTTCGGTCGTCCTGCGGCGGGGATTAGCCTCGCATGCCAAACGAGGCGGTCCTAGAGCGGCAGCAATGCGATTGGGTTGCCGTCTGGTCGTCAGGACATTCGACAACAACGGAGCCTGAAGGTTTAGCCAACACGCATCAGTGATTCAGTTTCACCCGCCCGTGTGCGCCGAGCGGTTTTGCCCTCGCGGGCGTCGCCGCGCCGCGGACGGTCTGGACCAATTCCGCCTCACGGGATCATGGGGATTGATAGGAGTGTTCAGTCGTGGGCCAAGTCTCACCACCTTCGACGATTTCGGTGCAGTCATTTTGGCGGGAAAGCCAATTTCCTCTCGGCTTAGCGGGAACAAAATCGGGCAATCCAGAGACAAATCCGGCGCCTCAATGACTGCTAGGTCATTCATGGTTATCTCCGAACCGATCTCGCCCGCCGTGCCAACGAGCTTCAAGCGTTTTGCCCGCGAGTAGCCTCTTGAATCGAGAGGAGCGATTCGAGCCTAAAGCGGCAAGAGATGTGCCGCCGTCTACACTTATCCAGGTAAATGGGGACGCTATGCATAACTCGATACTCTCGATCCACACTGCGAACTGCCAAGCGGGGCCGTGGTGTTGAGTCGTGCGATTCGAATCAAACGGCCTATTCTTCCAAAGACGTTTGAAGGTTTCGCAACATCGTTGCCCGATCCGTCGCGAGATTCCCGCCTGAATCGCCGGGGTCTTCAAGTACGCCCTGAACGCCCACCATTACCGATAAGAGGTGGATAAATTCCATCGGTGTCTCGATTGCAACTGCGTTGCCTTGAGGCTCCTTGGTGTTGATGTACCGTTCAGCCAAGTCGAGATCAGTGAAGAAGGGCAACATGAGAGCATCCTCATGGCCTTCCGCCGAGATCTGTAGGCAACTGTAGCCAGCGCCTTTCCTGACGACGTGGACGGGGTAATCGAAGAAGCGCACCGTGGGCAAATATCGCTCGATGAACTCCATCACCGAATACGACGTGGCGTTAATCCCTTCAGGGGTAAGTTCGGGGTCAAACGCGACTTCGTAAGTCGGTGGCCGAAACGCCTGCACAAAGTTCCAGAGCTTAACCGGGCTATCGAACGTTTTGAATTGCCCCGCGATGCGTTGCTGTGCTTGCCAGCGCGCTGCCTTGTCGATACTCGTGAATAGGGCCGTCGCCAGCACGACTTCACCATCCACGCGGCGATGGAGGGCGGTATAGACCTGGCCTCCTTCGATTGCCCCTTCAAGGATCGCATAGACCGGATAAGTGAACTCAGTCATGGATAGGCTCACTGATGGGCGATACTAATCATCAACCTATCAAACGGATGTCGAGTTGAACACTTTTAGGCGGGGGCACTAGAGAGATGGCTGAAATGAGCCGTGTAGCCTTCCGTCGCGAAGGCCAGGAGTCGGCCAACCTCGCCGCCGTCTCCTCAGGCTGCTCCATGAACGGTGAGCCGAAGAAATTCGACCTTGCCAGCCCCTGAGAGGCCAATTGGGCCGTTTATGGTCAAGAGCGTGCTATTCGTCGGAGTCAGCGGTTCCGTCTTCGTGGTACAGCCCCTCTATCCGCTCATTAGGGCGAACCAGACTCCTGGCAGAGCGTGGTCGGCAGGAGACGCAGGCAACCATCATGGAGACGGCAAACTGACTCGTGAGGAAGTGGAGCACTTTGGGAAGCAACGGCCACCTCGAAATGTCGAGCTTCCGGCTACACACCTGGTCCGATCGGGTGGATCGTCGCGACGTGCTGACAGCTGGTTGATGGCTGGTGCTGTAGCACACGGGCGTTCCTGGCAAGGACGCTCCATTGAGCCCGGAGACCATTGCCGGCCCCGGCGCAGCGAGGGGAGAGGTCCTGGTACCGCCAGCGCGATCTGCCACATTTTCCCGGCAAGCCAAGGAAGCCGTATCAGCGCCCGCGAGACCGTCATCAGCCTGTTCGCCCTTCCGTGGGCTCAGCGGCGTTCTCATGCAGAATAAGGCCGCATCACCAGCCCCAGGTTCTCTCCAGCATGGAGACTAAAATCGCTTGCGGACCTTCTCGATCCTGCACAGCGCGGCGCCCCCTGGGCTGTGTACCTCGCAGGCATGTGCTAAGGACCATTCAACACGTTCGAGCCGCAGTTCCGAGCCGAAGAATGATATTTTTCGCAGGCATCGCCGGGCAATGTTCACGCGTGCTTCATCATCCGAAATCTGCCAAGTCTCCGCAGCAGTCTTGTACGAAGACCTAGCAGTTCTGGAACTCTCTTGCTGGAGGTAATCACACTAATTCACCAGGCCCAATCGCCTTTGAAGGTTTCGAATCACCCGCACTGCGCGATTGATCTTCACACTAAGTACGTCTCTGTCGACTTTCGAGACCTCACCAAAACTCGCCTCTTGCATCAATTCGAGGCGCTTTATGAGCGAATCCAACTTGCGGCCAAATAAATTGACGCTCTCCGTGGGGTCAGAAGGCACAGTTGGGCGAGGTCCGCCGGTTCGCGAGCTGATGGGCCGCCCGCGGGTAATCTCGAACTCCAGCTGAGTCGGCGACCAATTCAACTTCGCGGCTTTCTTAGCAAGCGACAACCGTTCTCGTGATTCGACGGTAAACAGCATTCGAACGATGGTCCAACTCAATGCGTCCCCAGACGGCGTCCTTATCTTGCAAAGAGTTTCGAGTTTTCTGGGAGAAAACCTGCGTGCAAATAGCCGCAGCGCATTGGCGGTGCTTGGATTGAGGCCGACGAAGCTGGCAAAGCGAGGATCCTCGTTCGCCGCCTCTAAGTCAAACTGCTTGATCGCCAGGCTATAGGCATAGCGAAGCCGTAAATCCGAATCGGTTCGCAACTTTGACATTGCAATGGACATCTCTTTTTATCCTTCTCATAGATCGGGAAACTGCATCACAAATTAGGCAATGAATCGCCCTGAAGTAATTCTAACGGACTAAGGCTGGGCTAGCAAGCAAATAGGACTGTAAACTCCTTCTGGTAGCTTGGAAAATCCTTGCTCAGGGTGTGCTTGAGGTGGGCTGAGCGATGCCGATCACACTTCCATCCATGAAGGGGAGTACCCTGCCTTTTGTGCATAGTCTTCTCACTGCAGTGGAATCAACTTCGTCAACAACACCTAATCGCAGGCTGGGTCGTGCTTGCGTTCAAGATGCCAACCGGCGAATTCATTTACGCTTCGTCGATGGCCGTGATTTCATGCTCGAACGGCGCTGAGGGCGCCTGGTTGGACTAAGCTCCGCCACGAACTGCCGCATCATTGCTTCGTTCTGCATTTGTCGAGTTGCTCTGCCTTCATATTCGAGGGCAAGAAACTGCGATAACTCTTTCTCACGCCCGCTGGTCAGCAAGTCTTCGCGACCGTTGGTGTGAAATCACCCTGGCGCATCTCAAGGTCACATCCATGTGAGTGCGAGGACAAAAATGTCTTTAGTTCTGGTGAACTTCGATGGAGCCAGTTCTATCCAAACTAACGACTCCCTGCCTTTATTGTGGACGACGAGAGCGCTGATTGATCTTGCGAGGTTTGCTCTTTTGAGGAAAGCTCGCCTGCAGCTGCTGTCGGACCTCATTCAACTTGGCCTCGGTTTTCTTGTAGCCGATAATAGCCTTGTCGCACTCTTCGCGAAGGTAGTGAAGGCGTTCGACTTCCCCTGTCGGCTCTGCCAGATCTTCCATACCAAATTGCTGGGCATGTTTCTTCGCTGCTTTAACCAGTGATGTTCTACGCCGGTAGGTCTCACTTCTGGCTTTGGCAGCGCCTTTGCTTTTCATGCATAGAACCGCCTTCACGAGTTCACCTTTTCGAATTCGCTCGACCAACGCCAATTGGTCTGCCATGGGTCGCTTCGCGATTTCCAAGGCGTCACTCAGATTCAACTTGCCATCCTCCACCGCCGCAGCGACGCATGGCTCGGCTAACGCGACCGCGAGATACCGGTCCGCTGATTTCTCGCTTTTCCGAAGAATGGGGGCCAGCAATGTTGCGAGGTCGGAACGGTAAGGCAACGGTCCCGGATGGTCGAAGCAGTAAACCTTGAGGAATGCCATCGCCGTCGCAATTGGCTTCAGATCTTGCCTTGCAAGGCTGCTTCGTAGCTCTGCGATCGCCGTCGCCGACAGCGTTTGCAATTGGAGTCCAGTCAAACGATCTGGCGACCCCAGTTGGGTCCTGGCTGCTCCGCTATTCCCGCCGGTTGGTGAAAACGGCATTGCGGGGATTGAAGGCGGAATTGGCACAATAACCGGGGGACGCAGCGGTGAAGTTCTCTGAGATTGGGGAGCGATCATGGACTAACCTCCTTTGCCGTGCTTGGATGCACGATGGTTGTTGATTAGGGAGCCCTTCCATGGGCGGGATTGACGAAGACAGTCATTCGTTGCCGTATGGTCAGTCCACACGAGTGACCGACATTTATGTCTCTTATTCCGGTGAATTAGTTTCAAATACAACAGACCAAATACACCAGAATCAAATTGGCAAGACCAACTAAGTCTTGCGGAGTCGTGAAGCGACTCCTGATCGTTACGGTCGAAGTGCGGCTCGATCGAGCTCAAAGACGTCACGCTTATCCAGCGAGCGACTGACGGTGGACTCAACTCGAATCAGCATTTCGGGAATCACTTCCTGCATGCCGGCGATCATGAGCTCCTCGATCTCCGCGACTCTTGCGGTGAGGTCATCAGCTTCGCGACATTCCACGACTGCCTGGTCATGAATAAAGGCGACGATCCGGTGACCTGCTCGAAACAGATTCCAGAGGCCGATGATTGCTCCGTCCGCCGCCAATCCCTGGAAGAGCGTATTCCGAGATGCGCAGAAGCCTGCTTTCGCACGAATCCGGCCTGTGGCTGTGATGGTAGGTCGCCCGCCGAAAAGATTCTGCACAGCGAGGGCGAGATCGGCACTCGGGCGGCGAGTGTCGATTTGCAATGCGAATTCTTCGCTTAGCTGAGAGGTTAGGTTGGCCGCCGCCTGCCAGAAGTACTCTGTCTCACGATCGTTGTAGGTCCGTCCTACACGCGTTTGCGGTTGGTTAGATCGCAACACCTTAAGCAGCATTCCACCCAGCCATGCTGCAGGGGCATCGCCTTCGGGGCCAGCCTGCAGAGCACCCCCGGGGTAACTCCGCGGAGTGAGATTGAGTTCCTGCGCCAGCTTCAGCGCTGAATCGACCTCGTCGCGAAGGTAGTTGTTTAGTTCAGGCACGAGCCGGTGGTAGGCGTTAATACGCTCTTCGACCTGATCGAGAGAGAGCTCCATGCCATAGTTTTTTCGAGCGATTTCCTGGAGCGTTGCGGCCGCCATTCCACCTGGGCGCCCGAACGAAATTGGCTTTGCGCTGTTGCGTTCGGCTTTGGTAACGTCATCGACAGCTTTACCAAGCACACTGGCTGCGATCCGGCGGTGGACGTCTTCGCCGCTATTGATGAGGTTCGCCAGCGAATCTCCCAAGCGAAGTTGATCTCTAAGGACACTGGCTAAGACGACGAGCTCGATCTGAGAGTAGTCCACGTCAATGAAGACATTACCTGATGACGGGACCAATAGGCTTCGGATGGATCTTCCAGCTTCGGCATCTCCGCTACCGCTTTCCTTTGGCAGGTTCTGGAGGTTGATCGCACCACTGCAGCTAGTCCTGCCGGTTGTTAGTAAATAACCAAACTTGGGATGGACGCGTGGTTTCGCAAGGCGCGAAACGTAGGTCTTTTGCATTTTCTGGGCATGCCGCAAGTTAACCAGCGTCGTGAAGAACGGGTCGATCTCGCTAAGTTGCTCAAGCGATTCTCTGCGTGTGGCGAATTGGTCACCACTTGGAGTTCGCGGAATCAGGAGCGATGGGTTTGCCTCTGCGATATCGGCGATAAGACGCTGGAGGACGCCTTGATTGCCTTTGCGGCCAGGCTGGTAGCCCCGTTGTGCAACTTGGGCAGCGCACTGTTCGATGGTTGCGTCCAGCTCCGTAGAGTTAGCAGATGCAGCGGCAACGTCTACACAGATACCGTTGCGGGTCATCTGGTGGCAGACAATGCTCGCGCGAAGCTGGATGTGATGGGTCAGCGGGCCGTATCTCGCGACCTGCTCCTTTAATCGCTCAAGACCGGCATAGCCGAATGCATCATCAGCATTGCTCAACACTGCGCGAAGTTCGTTTACTTGCCAATCGAAAAGATGCCACGTCGCCAAAACATCCTCGGCAGCATATCGCAGGTATTCGACCGGCGTGGCGGTAATCGGCCGCCCTAAGAACCTGGCGAAACCTGTCCGAACATCATGGCCTGCGTCATCGGTCCGGCGCTTCTCGAGTCTGACACCTAGGAACTCGCTGGCACAATGAGCAAGGGATGATTCGCCGCAAGCGGTTTGCCCATCGCGGGCTAGGCATAAGAGCCGCCTTAAAATCATGGTGTCCCAGATCTTGTCGTCGTCGACCCGGTCGTAAATATCCTCTGTTTCGCCAATACAACTCTGTAGGACAGCGAGGTCGAACGCGGCGTTGTGGAGAATTAAATCGGCGTCGCGGTGGGTGTCGAGGAAGCTCACAACACTGTCCGGCCCAACAAAAACCCCACGTTCGCCATCGCTGGCGACGAGCAGCACTAAGGTTGGAATTCGGTCTGGACGATCAGCATCGATCGCCGTGGTCTCGGTGTCGACGGCAAATCGATCCCTAAAGACCTTTCCTTTCGCGGGCTCCCAAATTTCAAATCGACAAGAGAATTTCCCAAGGGTAGCGTCGATGCTTGCCATGCCATTTGCCTTTCGATTGGTTTGAAAAAAAGCTGTCAGAAAATCAAATAAAGGTGAGCGGCCCTTCGGCGGAGACGGCGCGTAGGTCAAGAGCACCTGGAAACGGCTCTTCGGGGGAGATTGGCGACGTGATTACCATCTCCGAGACCACCACAGCAGTCGCCTCAACAAGCAACTCACGCCATTTAGGGCCGTCGTCGGTGTCGACTAGATCCACGCGATGGACTTGCGGCGGCCGGGCATGGCAACAGCTACAGAGCACGGTGACGCCATCCGGCAACATCCACCCGATCCGCGAATGGGGGATCGTGCAGGTCGCGTTGAGGGCCGTGATCGACGCCGG
>JBKJSI010000907.1:0-10100 GCA_046595915.1 Pirellulaceae bacterium | reverse complement strand
CGATCAATAGTTTCCCGCCGCAAGGATAGCATGTCGCAAAGCAGCTCAAGCCGAGCGAGGATGGTGTCATTCGATTCTTCGGAGATTATCGCGAAATCTGGATCGCCGGACCCCATGACTCGGTCGTCCTCGTCCGCCGCAAAGCCGCCAAGCTCTATGGCGACCTCGCACAGTGGCTCCTCGGTATCGTCGGAACCGGTGTCGGCGTCCTCATCGTTGGCGTCGCTGGCGGCTGGTGGATGTCCTACGGCGTCCTGAAATCGATCCGCGCCATGAACCATGAAGTCTCACGGCTCTCGGAACAAAACCTCTCGCAAAGAGTCGGCCTGCGCGGCGTCGATACCGAACTCAAAGTCTTCGGTCAAACACTCAACCGCGCCTTCGCCCGTCTCGAATCGGCATTCGATCGCCAGCGCCAATTCACCGGCGACGCCTCCCACGAACTCCGAACACCTCTAACAGTGGTCATGGGCAATCTCGAGCTCGCCCTGCAAGATCAAAAACTCAGCCCCGAAGCCAAACGCTCCCTCGAAGCCGCACTTCGCGCCGCTAAACGTATGCGCGGCCTCACCGATCAACTCTTAATGCTTGCCCGCGCCGATGCAGGCGCACTCGAACTCAAACGCTCCGAATTCGACCTCGGCGACATCGTCCAAGAGTGCGCCGACTTGGTGCGCCCGATGGCCGATAAGAAACAGGTCCACCTCGAAGTCGACGCCCCCTCGACCGAAATCGAAGGCGATGCCGGCCTCCTTTCGCAAGTCGTGATCAACTTGCTCTCGAACGCCATCCAATACAACAAGGCCGGCGGCAACGTTCACATCGGCCTCAGCAACTCCGGCAATTCCGTAGAGTTGCAAGTCACCGACACCGGCGTCGGCATCGCCGAAGAAGCCCGCTCCCGCCTCTTCGAACGCTTCTACCGCCCCGACGGCTCCCGCAACCGCCAAAGCGGCGGCAACGGTCTCGGCCTCGCTATCAGTAAAAGCCTCGTCGAAGCCCACGGCGGAAAAATAACATTTGATAGCGCGGTGGGAGTTGGCACTGAGTTTCGAGTTCATTTGCCTCGGTGTTAGGTTGCGACTCGGAGGACTCATCTCGGAAGTAAACCATTCATTCCACGATACCGAAGTTCACTTACCGCTGATAAGTCCATTCCTGTCGCCCAAAACGCTCTTGAACGAGCGTGTCGATGCGTTCCTTTGGCCATTCACTTAGGTCTTGCTCCGCTTGCCATGCTTGACGAATTGCCTGCTTAACCTTTTCAACCGGCAAGTGGAGATTTTGCACAAAGCTCGAATGGCTTCGCCCTTCGCGATATTCTGGCTGCCGCGGCGGGTTCTTGCTCAGGCAATCCATCAGCGCTAAATCAAAGTCGAGCAGAATCGTGCCATGGTAGAGCAGCGACTCACGCCGAGTCCGAAGGCTATTGCCGGAGAATTTCTTTCCGCCAGCGATCACGTCGCTCGTCCCCGCGCAATGGGCGTCAACGTCGCAGCTCGAAATGGCATTCGCAATGCGTTCTAGCACAAAGCGATGGGCTGCATCGATCATTCGCAGTTCGGGGCGTCTCTTCAGTGAGAGAATCACGGCGTACATCAAACACCCCGGGCCGGTGACGATTGCTGTGCCTCCGGAGCTTCGACGTAGAATCGGAACGCCACGCTGCACGCACTCTGCTTCGTTGACTTCGCCGGCCAGGATAGAGGCGCGGCCGATCACGACGAAAGGAGTTGCCGGCTGCCAAAGCCGCAAAACCTCGATCGGGTTTTCTTCGGGCGACTCTTCGACCCACTCCAGGAGAGCCTCGTCGACCGCGATATTCGCGGCGGGATCGACTTCGGTGTGATCAAGATAGTACAGCATTGCGACTTTGCTTCTCAGTCCGCGAGCTTGAAAAGTCGCTTCAGCGCATCGATGAGTCCATGCGGCGGACCTTCTTGAGCTTCTAGTCGCAGCGATTCCAAAGGGGGATGCAAAAGCTTGTTTACTAACCGATCGAAGGATCGCTCGATTTCATCTTTGTGCTTTGGTTCAAGCTCGCTGAGCTTGTTGAGTAGCCGGGTTAGCTCTTCTGACTTAATTTCTTCCGCCCGATCTCGTAGCAGCTTGATCGTCGGCGCGGTCGAGCGGAGATGCAGCTCCGTCATGAACTTCTGCGTCTCGTCCTCAATGATCTTTTCGGCTTTCGGCCATTCACGTTGTCGCGAGGCCTTGTTCGCATCGCATGCTTTAGCGAGGTCGTCGACGCTGTAAAGATACACTCCGGGATAGTCGCCGATTTTGGGATCGAAATCGCGAGGCACGGCGAGGTCCAATACGAACAAGGGACGCTGAAAACGCTCATTCTCAATAGTGCGGAAGATCGATTCGGTGACGATCGGTTCACTGGCGCCGGTCGTGCTGACAACGAGATCTGCGGCAGTCAGGCGGTGGCTCAGCTTCGACCAGTCATGTGCGACTCCGCCCCAGGTTGCGGCGAGTTCTTGGGCACGCTCGAGGCGTCGATTGACAATATCGATTTTGACTGCGCCTGCATCGACGAGGTAACGCAGCGTCTCTTCGGCCATTTCGCCGGCGCCGATCACGAGCACCTGTTTGTCGTCAAATCGCTCGAAAATGCCGCTGGCAAAGTCACTCACGGCGATGCTGGGAATACTGACTCGCTTTTGATGAATAGCCGTTTCGGTGGTGACTCGCTTCGCGACTCGCAATGCCGCCTGAAACACCGAGTGCGTCAGTCCACCGGCGCTATTGCCGCTGGTGGCGAGTTCATAAGCCTGTTTAACTTGCGATAGGATTTGTGGCTCGCCCACGACCATGCTGTCGAGGCTTGCAGCGACAGTGAACAAGTGTCGAATCGCATCTTCGCCGGAGCGCTCGAAAAGTTCGTCGAAGATCTCGACGGGATCGATTCCATGAAACCCGGCGATGAAGTCGACCACGTCATGGTGCGTCGGCAATCGCTGTGCATCATCGGCGGCGAGATAGAGTTCGACTCGGTTACAGGTGGAGAGGAGCACCGCTTCTGACTTGGGAAACCGCTCACGAATTTGTGCGAGCGCGAGGATCGCTTGCGCCGGGGTGAAGGCGAGCCTCTCGCGAATGGCAACCGGAGACGAATGATGATTACAGCCGACAAGAAGGAGTCTCATGACGCCACCTTCGTCTCGGTGGCAGGCGCACTCTTGGCAGCCTTTTGATTCGCGGCGCTCGATGCATGTTTCGAAGGAGCGAAGAAGACAATGCCCAGTTCGATGGCGAGGAAGAGGAAACTGGCTACGACGAGGTAAGCGACTTTGCGACCTTGCCGCGCGGGGCGATAGAGTGAATTGAAAATCGTCATCGCCGCGAGCCAACCGAAGAGAATGCCGGAGCTCCATACGACGGGATCAGTCCATGGAAGGTTCACCTCGGTATTAGCATGGCTCACGATGTTCATGATGACGCCGGTCATGAGACCCAGACCGATCGTGGCGCTCGAAATAATGAGCATCCGTTCGGTGAAGGATTGCAGCCACTCGAGCGAGGGTAATTTCAAGCCTTCCTTCGGCGGAAGCTTGTTGCGGAGGCGGTTGGACTGAACGAGGTACATCAGCCCGCCAGCAAAGCCGACGGCAACTGCGGTCGTGCCCACGAGCAGGCAGATCCCATGCACCATTCCCCAAGCCCGAAGCGATTCGCTGCGAGCAAAGGGTGGCTGATCTCGCAAGAAATAGGCCGCAGCGATCAGGGCCAGAACGACGGGCAGAAAAAAAACGCCTTGGGTCGTTGCTGGACGGCGAAGTTCCGAAGCGAAATAAACGGTCGCTAAGAGCCAAGCTGCGACGAGACACCAATCGTGCCAAGTGGAAAAAGGCGCCGCATCGGGGCGACTCGCGCCTGCGCCGAGGTAAATGGCGTGAGTGAGCAGGCCAATTCCTAAGAAGGCGAATAGAACAACGAGCCGAACCGGCAGGCGAAAGTAAAGCCGCGAGATTTCCAGCGCCAGCGCAACGCCATAGCTGCAAGTGAAGCAGACCATGCTGACGCCAGAGAGGAAGGACCACATATTTTTGATCTACTTGAGTGAACCCGACAACCTACCTCAATCTTACGTTGAAAGGCCACCTGAAACGATCCGCCTTGACATCGAATCGTAGTGGAATTCCTCGTAATACACGCCCTACCAATCAATGTCATCTTTTGTGGGAGGCATGGCATTCGGTACTCCGAAGGCCATGACTGACGTTGTTCGATAGATCGACTATTAGGTCAGGCTCATGTTCCACGCTCCATCAGGATCATAGAATCGCGATGCCTACCAATGCCGTCCAGGTCCGTTTCGGAGCACGCTCGTGCAAGCATTTCTCGTCCGAAAAAGCGAAGCCGGCGCCATCACCTCCGCTGTCGAACAAATCGACCGTGCGGTTGCCGCAGAAGGCGACATCGTCGTCCGCGTCGCGTATTCCTCTCTCAATTACAAAGACGCCCTCGGCGCCGCCGGCAACCCTGCAGTCGCGCGAAAACTACCGCACGTGCCTGGAATCGACTTGGCTGGAGAGGTGATCGAATCGAAAAGTGATCGTTTCGCGGTTGGCTCACAAGTCGTCGCGATCGGCTATGAACTCGGCGTCGAACGCTGGGGCGGCTGGGCTCAGGAGTGTGTGCTGCCCGCCAAGTTCGCTGTCGCTCTGCCGCAAACGCTTGATGCCCGAACCGCGATGATCGTTGGCACCGCTGGTTGGACGGCGATGGACTGCGTGCTTTCGCTCGAGGAGCGCGGCGTGAAGCCGGAGAGTGGCGAGATCATCGTCACCGGCGCCGGGGGCGGTGTCGGACGACTCGCGGTCATGTTGCTTGCACAGCGTGGCTACCAAGTCGTCGCGGTTACCGGACGCCCCCAACTGACCGACGAACTCAATGCGGCTGGCGCGACTCGCGTCATCCATCGCGACGAGATCCTAGCCGCGGCCTCCCCCAAGCCACTCCTTGCCGCCAAGTATGCCGGCCTCATCGATGTCGTTGGCGGCCCTCTCTTGGCGCATTTGTTAAAAGAGATTCAGCCGCACGGCGCGGCGGCGATCTGCGGGCTCGTCGGCGGCGTGGAACTGCCCACCACCGTTCACCCATTTATCCTTCGTGGCGTGAGTCTCATCGGAGTCGATTCCGCTGGGCCCACACTGGAGCGGCGGGAGATGGTCTGGCGCGAAATCGTCCGCCTTGGCGTACCTTCACTCGATACGATCACCCGAGAAGTAAGTCTTGAAGGCGCTGGAGCGGAAGTCGCAGCGATCCTCAAGGGTCAAGTCGCGGGCCGTGTGCTCGTGAAGCCGGCGGCATAACGGCAGGCGAGCACTTCCCGCGTCGATTCGTCCATTACCTCCGCGAGCCAATAATGCGGATCGTTGATATCGCGGTAGGCGAGCCCCGTTGAAGCATCGGGCGGCGGTGTGCGAAATGGCCCCGCTAAGAAAATCATTTCGATTTCGCCCCACTTCCCACGCTCGGCGATGGCATTGCCGGCGGTAATCTCTCGCTCCAGAAACTCGCAGAGCCCTGGCGAACGAAACTCGCTCACGGATGTCGCCCATTAGTGGCAAGAAATTGTCAGTTCTCACAATATGCAGTCTAAAGGGCTGCCGCGCCAACTTGCCCAAACCGTTGCTTCGCCCCTACAATCCGCCTTCGAACTTGCGTCACACCGAGAGATGATTATGCCTGGCGGGGAAGACAATACTAAGCAAGGGCTCCCGCCTCGCTCGATCATCATTATCTTCGGCGCATGGCTATTTTTCGCCATTTTCTCCGCCTACAAGGGGATGAAGCAATTCAAGTGGCCCGAGCCGTTGTCCTATCGCGGGATGACGGTGGTGCTCATCACGGGAATTGTCATCTACTTAGCGTGGAGGCTCGGCTCCAGTAGCGCCATTCGAAAACGCTGGCAAAATCTGGTTTTAGGCGATGTGACCCCATCCGCTCAATCGCTCAAATCACCAGAGCGCCCGATTTCGGCCGCCATCTGGTTTGTGCTGGGGCTCTGCTTTCTCGGCGCGGCTCTCGCTTTTCTCGAATATCGCGCACCTTACTTCTTCGCGCAAGACGACAATTTGTCCCAGTTCCTGCCGGTGATCATGCAGGGCTGTGAGAGCTTGTTCACCCATGGCGAATTCCCAACCTACAACCCCAACCAATTCGCAGGCGCACCGACATCCTCCGTCGGAACCTACGCCCTCACCTATCCGGGAACGTATCTCAGCTATTGGATTGCGAAAGTGGCATTGGGTGCGCCTGAGGCGACGATTGATGTCTTTTGTGTCCTCCATCTGATTTATGGCTATCCAATCTTATTCGCCCTGCTGCGGAGGATGGGTTGCGGCGCGGGAATCTCGACGGCAGGCGCTCTGTCGTTTTTGCTGCAAGGCTTTTTCCTGATCAACGGAAGAAGCTGGTTCTACATGATGCCCACCGCGCTCTGGGCGCCCTGCTTATTTCTGCTCGCTGAGCGCCTCAGGCAGGGCGCCGCGACACGCTTGTGGCCGCTAGGCACGGGGCTAGCGATTGGCGCTTACTTTCATTCCGGCAACGTGCAGATGTGGGTCTATTCCATGTCGATGTGGGTGCTGCTCCTCGCGATTTGGTTGGTGACGGGAAAACTTCGCTGGAGCGCGGCGCGACCGATTTTTTGTGCATTGCTCATCGGATTTGGCGTCGCGCTGCCACTGCTGGTGCCTCAATTCGCGGAGACCGCTTCAGCCCGGCGCATCATCGATGGCGCGTCGATCGATTGGACCTTGGGCGGGCTCTATTTTCCGTGGCCCCTTTTTCAGGCAAAGGGAGCGGGGCCCGCTCTTTTTGGAACGGAAAATCACCAGTACGTCGGCCAGTTCATGTACTCAGGAACAACTTTTATTTTCCTCGGGACACTCATCGTCATGTCGATGGTCGTCCACAGCTGGAATCGAAAGACCTGGGGTGAAAATGCACACGCCCCGCTCGCTTTCATCGCCTTCCTGATCGCGCTAGGCCAAATCGGCTTCATTTGGTTCATCTTTTCGAAGGTTCCAATCTTCTCCAAGTTTGCGCATCCATTCAAGTTTCTTCCCTTGCTGACGCTGATGGGCATTCTCGCGGGCGCTATAGGCCTGGAGCGAATACTGAGGCGAGTCTCGCACCGAACCTGGCTCGAGACCGCTATCACTGCGGTAACTTTGGGCCTAATCGCGTATCACGTTTCGTTGCCGCTCCCCTCGGCATTCAGCTACGGATTTAAGCCATTTCCCAAGCCGATGGAGCCGCTGAGGACGCAAAGCACTTCGTCCCAAAGAGTGCCCCAGAGAGTGCCGCAAAGAGTCATGGCGCTCGCCCCGTATCGCCATGCAGGCCCAAACTATGGGCGCATGCCGGTGAATAACTTACCAACGGCGCAGGGACTCTATTCGATCCTGGGTTACGACCCGATTGTGATGCGCCGCGAGCCCGCGATCAAAATGCTAGAGAATCTTGGGCATGTGGAAACTTACAACGCGTGGGGCAATTGGAGGCCGACGCCTTGGCGGGAGCGCCCGCTAACAGAGGCGGAGAAAACGGCGCGCATCGCAGCATTGCGAGCGTATGGCGTCGACACCGTTTTCAGTTTCGGCGCGGCGTTGCGTCCCCCCTATGAGCGAACCTCGCTGACCTACATTTTCTATCGCGGCGATCAATACTTGTGGCAAATGCTCGAGGCGGTTCGCAGCTTGCCCGAATCAGAACGTCAAATCGTTTCGAATAACGAATGGGGCGTAACTTATCGCATCACCGGTGCCGATCCACTCGCCTTTCTCGAACGTGACAGCGCAACTACGCAGTCGATTCGCTTTACTAACCAAGGCGCCGTGGTTGAGCTCAGAGGCGTAAAGGAAGGCGACTTTGCGATTGTGAATGTGATCGATGAACCAGGCAAGACCTTTCTGCACGCATATGTCGATGGCAAGTTCGTGGCGCATGAAGTCGACCAATGGCTGCGAGTCCGCATTCCTTTACCGGCAGATGCAAAGAAAGTCGAAGTGCGTTACGAGCCACCTTTTTTGAAATGGCTGCTCGCCGGTCTGCCCATCATCGCGATCGGCGCACTGTTAGGCTTCCTCGCCAAGCCGCAACAGAGAATCGACGAAGGACCGACGGTTAGTTGACATCGCGAATTGCTTTGCCCATCCCAACCCGAAGTACCTGGTCCATCCCAACCCGAAGCGTAAGCGAGGAAGCGCTCGCCGACGCGTCGGACGGGGATGGGGAGCGCGGCTTCACAGGAATGGCAGGATGAACCCGAAGCCAAGTAGTAAAACGACAGAAATGCTCAACGTCCAAAAGATCCACGGCCAGGCATATCGCGCACCTTGAACCCGGTGATTCAGCGACTGAACTCCTATCAAAAACAAGAGGTAGATGGGCGCGGCCATCAAGCTGAGATACCAATAGCGAGCGATCCATCGGCCCAAATACAGTGCAAGCAGAGATGGAGCATGAAGCTTGCGGATTTTCCAATATTCAAGATTTCGTTCCATCCATGAGCCAATGACGACGACGCTTGCGGCAATGATAAACAAAAAAAGAACATGGCGAACGAACATCCACAGCGCGGGCCAAAGCGATCGTGGCTTGGTATCCGTCGCCGCCGAACTGAGTGCGGGCGATTCATAGGGGTTGTTTTGCATGACCGGCGAATATACCGTAGCTGCGCATCACGGTAAACAAAAATGTTCGTTCCCGAATCGACGACCAAGATGAAATCCCAATTGAAGCAAAATCTATTTCTGAGATGCCTGATCAGCTTTGTCTCGGTCGTCGCGGGGATCGCAATGTCTGCCGCGCCGGCGCTGGGAATGGACTACGTACTAGGCGCATTTGATTCGCCAGCACGACCTTGGGGCGATGGCATGTTCGTCTTGGCAGCCGCCTACCGCGCGATCTTCGCAATCATGGGCGGATACGTCACCGCCAAGTTCGCGCCCGCTAGCCCAAAGGGGCACACACTCGTGCTCGGCGCCCTGGGAACGTTAGCCGGCATCGGCGGAATCGCAGCCTACTTTAGCAGCGAAAAAGATATGGGGCCCTTGTGGTATCCATTCGCGGTTTGCGCCATTGCGCTGCCTTGTGCTTGGATCGGGTGGCGCCTTGTTGGGGGCGGGAAGCCTGCGAAGTAGGTTTCGCACGAAGACAAGAATGTTACCGAAGGGATGCTTCACTCACTTCGATTCGCCCTTGGCTTTCTCCGCCTTAATTTCGTCGAGGATTTTGTAGTGCTCTTTGCTTGAGTAGGGAGTCTTGGAGCCGTCTTTGCGGAGGAAGTATTCATTCTTCGGAGAAACCGTATAGTCATGCACTAGAGCTGGCGCGGTTACCGGAGTGTCAATATCCGCATCCTTCACAACATCTCGTTTCAGGCTTGATATGATCCATTCGCTCGAAAGTATTGGCTGATCGGTTGGTTCTATAACCATGGTCATTAAGCAATTTCGGAGAAGAAGAATCTTTTGCTCGCTACGTTCGAATTGAAACCGATACAGAGGATGCTCGGAATCTTGCTTTGCTTGGCTGATGCTTATGGGGCGCCAATCATATTCTTTGGCTAAGGTAAGTTTCCTCTCCCCTTCAATCTCGACCCGCTCGTTGCCCCTTTTGTCACGAGTGACCTTCAGTTTTGTATCCGCAAGTTTGCGAAGCTCGCTGCCATAGCGGGAAGTACTCGGATCGAGCCATAGGCGGAAGACTCCTGTGACGGCCATTTTCTCAATTTCCGTCTCACCTTCATTTCTAAACCCCACACTAGCGGGCGGCGTCTTCTTGTGATCGTGGACCGACTTGCCCTTACCGCGAAATAGGTTGCACTCCCCGCGTTCAGGATCGTCGTACTTCAATCTCATCCCTGAACCTTGGAAATAGTAGAAATCGCCGTCCACGAGCGTAATCAATCTAGTAATCTCGGCTTCGTTTTCCTCGAGTTCGACAAATCGCCTATTTATTGAGACTGTAGCAAGGATGCTGTGTGTTTAGGCGGCTTGTTGGCGACGTGAGTGGTGGAGGGTAAGAGTGGTTTTTGCGCGGTGAGCCGCTTGGTGTTCGCGTTGCATGTCGAGTGC
>JBKJSI010000905.1:0-3600 GCA_046595915.1 Pirellulaceae bacterium | reverse complement strand
CAAAGCAACGTCTACCGAGTTCGAACTCAACAAAATATCATCTCGAGAATCGCACTCGACATGCAACGCGAACACCAAGCGGCTCACCGCGCAAAAACCACTCTTACCCTCCACCACTCACGTCGCCAACAAGCCGCCTAAACACACAGCATCCTTGCTACAGTCTCCTACAATTCGTACACATTGACATATGGGAAGGAGAAATGAGTAAACCCACGGTCTATGTCGAAACGACAGTAATTGGTCACTTGGTTGGTCGAGTGCTCAAAGATCCTATCGTCGCTGGCAGACAAACGGTCACCCGCAACTGGTGGCCGTTTGCGCTAACAAACTATCGACTCATTGTGAGCGGTCTTGTGCTTGACGAATGCGGAGCTGGCGACCCTCAGATCGCGGGCGAACGACTTGCGATTGCGGGTTCGTTCGAATTGATACAAACCTCCCCACAGGTGGATGAGTTGGCAGAAAACCTGCTTAAATCCAAGGCGATCCCGCAAACCGAACTGCGCGACGCCGTACATGTTTCACTCGCCGCTGTTAACGGAATAGAATATCTCGTGACATGGAACTTTCGGCACATCGCTAATGTCGCCACGCGTGCCGCGATTGAGTCCGTTTGCCGCAGCGCGGGTTACGAGCCGCCCAACATTTGCACGCCTGATGAACTAATGGGGTTCTGAACAATGGATGACGAAATCAATGAGGAAATTCGGGCCATTCGACGCAAGCTTGCTGCCGAACAAGGCAATGATCTAGCCAGGATCATGGCCGACCTCAGGTCTCGCGAAGCCACCGATGGTCGCGTCTATGTTTCATTCCCCAAACGCACGCCTCAACAAATTGCTCCGCCATTGCCCTCGATTCCTACCGTCGTAGATGCTTCAAGCACACCGACTGGAACGAATTGACGTCGCGGCTGCGTGCCTGGGGACGAACTGTCGAGCAAGACGCCGCCGTAGTTCGTATGCACTGCGAAGACCTGATGCTGCGAATTCAGCACCCTATCCTCGGCGAATTCCTCGGCGAACAGCCAATTGGAAGCTGCTTGATCGAACCACCTGGCAACGAACACTTTCCCTCCATCGCCCACGTCTTGCCCGTCAGTTGCTTTCGTCAAAGACCTCACGGTTTATCCTTGTCTTCCGCACGAAACGCCGCATCTTCCGCTAAGCCAATCGCCTGTAAATCTGCAACAGGCTTCATGAGGTCTGCGGGACAGTTGTCGATTTTTTCGAGCTTGATGGCGGGCAGGTGGCATCGAAAGTCAATCACTCCTGCGCCACGATTCTTGGAAAAGATTCCATTGAGGGTCGCATTGCTTGGTGTGGTTTCTGCTGGAAAGCGTCGATTGTCCTCGGGGCTCCAATTTCCAGGGAGCATCACCGATTTGAGCCCTTTCATTTTGGCGAACGCTTTTTTGCCGGCATCGGAGAAGTGCGTTCCGCTGAGCGCAATACTCCAAGGCATCGGCCAATTTACTTCTGCTGCAAATCCTTCGCCCGTGAGCGGAGTCCAAGCAAGTCCGAGATGCTTTAGCTTTGGGAATTGCGCCATTTTGGAAAGATTTTGATCGTTGATTAGCGTGTTATTTAGTTCGAGTGAGCCCAGCTTCTGCGGCGTAGCGATGTGATCGAGCACATCGCCGCGTATTGGCATCGCGTTAAGCTTAAGACCTCCAAGGCGCGGGCAGTTTTTCAGAAATGCCAGATCCTCATCCAACAAGGGAGCGTTCGTGATTTCAAGTTGGTCGAGTTTGGTCTGCTTCGACAACACGGGTACGATGCCGCGGGTGATCGCGGCATTGATGCTAAGCCGTTCAAATTGGATTTGGGAAAGCCACCTCGAAAGCGTTTGATCGCCGATGGCAGTACGAAACAACGTCAATTCTCGCAAGCTTGGCGGCAGATCAACGTCGGCCAAAGTCGCGTCCGATAGCAGCGGGCAAATGCCGATCGAGATTTTTTGCAAATTCTTGAATCGCTTCAGCGATTTGAGCTTCTCACCTTCTAGCCCCTTTAGATCATCGAACCAAAGCGATTCGAGAGGGCAATTATCTGGTAAATGGTCAAGGAAGTCACCGCGAATAAGCGCCATATCCTGAAGTTGTATCCGCCTGAGCTTCGGCAACTTGCCAAGTACAGCTAGACCCTCGTCGGTAATATCCCTCGAATAGTAGAAGGTAATCTCCTCGATCTCGGGCAAGTACTCGAGTTGCTGCAGATCTCTGTCGGTAATCGGCGGCCGCGGGCGGTTCTTGCCGAAGAAATCATGAATCTGAACGCGGGTGAAGTTCGGGAGTTCAGGATTGCCCACGATCGCGGCCCAAAACTTGCGGGCGCTAGACGACTTGTCTTTTGGGCTCGTTGCAGGCGGAGATTGATTGTCACCACCCAAATGAATTCCTTTGGCGATCACCTCCTGATGCGCCGCCTGTCGCTGATCGTTCCACCGCCGAATGACCGAAAGATAAGCCAAAAAGGGGGCGCAAACTGCCATCAAAAGTAGTAACGCCCCAATCGTGAATCGCGGGCGAAACCAGGATTTTGAATGCCGAGTGGTCATCGCGATTTGGTTCCTTGGCTGGACTAAAGTGGTTAAGCCTGGTCACCTTGGGTGTGATAATCCGCATTGATACGAATGTACTCATACGTCATATCTCTTGTCCAGAAAGTCACGCCTATCGTCCCAAGCGGTTGGGTGCGTGGCTGAGGACGAATTGTCGAGCAAGACGCCAAATTGCGAACCAGCTCAACCAACAATTCGCCCCCAGGCGCAAAGGACTAAAACTCTGAAAGAGGGACGACATGATCAGCGAAGAAATCCGCCGAACCGATTTGAGTGGGATATGGTGATCCGCCGCGAAAAGGCGATTAGCTATGATGGGGAACGGCAAGTGGTGAACCGCTATTAAGAGCCCAATCCAAAAATTGCAATCATGACGATGATACTCGTTGCTCAATCCAATCTGGACGACTTCGCCCATCCAGCACCGCGACAACCGTAACGAGATCGCCAGTCACCGAATCATAAATCAAGTACGGAAACTTCCTGCTGATCGTTCGGTGATATCCTCGATACTTCTCGTGAATCCCGCCGAAGCGTTCCAGAGAGTCGATATCTTCCAAGATTCGGCGCCGAAAATAATCACCCAATCCGAGCGACTGGGATTCATAAAAATCATAGCCGCGGAGGATGTCAGCCTTGGCCTCGGGCGCAATCTCCACTCTCATTTGCCATATTCCAAAATGTCACGTTTCGCCTCTTCCCAGGGAATCGGTTTCGATTCTCCACTTTCCAGCTTGGCTCTGCGTGCTTCAAGCACGTCGCCATGCCATGCAGGCGACGGAATATTCTCTGGTGATTTGGAAAGACTTTCCCAAAGTCGATCCATCAACTCAATCTTGTCCTGAATCGACAGTGCTTCAATAGCAATCTCGACAGTCATACTTCACTCCCAGCGAGAAATGGCGACGAACACCATTATCATTCCACCTCAAAGCGTCTGCCACCCCACCAGCCCAGTTCGCCATAGTCAAAATGGAAGGCCGACATGTGCAAATCGCACTCAACAGCTTCCGTCAGTGGAGGCCTTCACACAAG
>JBKJSI010000757.1:0-2914 GCA_046595915.1 Pirellulaceae bacterium | reverse complement strand
AAGATACGCATCACGCTGTTGCAGATCTTCGAAAAGCGTGCGGAAACGATACCGCTCTATTGATGCGTACAGAGCGTTTACTTCAGTCTGCCCAGCAAATGGGGAATTTTCTCGCTGCCCCGGTACTGGAGCCTGCATCGACGTCAAACAATGGACAAGTGTCAACAACCATTCACGCTGCCGACAACCTGAGGGGGCGGGCTTTGCCAATCGACGATGACTTTGAAGCAAGCAATGCCGAATCTGATCCTGCCAGTTCGAGCGTATTGGCGGCGATCCAGCCGCTGCTTGAACCAAGCGAGGAACCAGGAAGTTTAGGGCGAATTGCGCACTACGAGATCCTAAGGGTTTTGGTGCAAGGCGCATTTGGAATTGTTCTTCAAGGAAAGGACGCCAAACTGCAAAGATTAGTGGCGATAAAAGTACTGCTCCCTTCGCTAGCGAGTACGTCACCGCCGCGGAAAAGGTTCTTGCGAGAGGCTCGAGCCGCCGCCTCTATTCGCCATGAGCAGGTGGTAAGCGTGTACAGCGTAGAGGAAGAGCCTCTTCCATATCTAGTCATGGAATACATCGCTGGCCAGAACCTTCAAGAGCGAATCGATGAGGCAGGACCGCTCGACCTGTGTGAAATACTACCCTTAGCTCGCCAATTGTTGTCCGGCTTAGAAGCCGCTCACGACGCGGGAATCGTTCATCGCGACATCAAGCCTAGCAATATTCTGCTCGAGAACGGAGTTAAGGCGCGTGTCAAGATCACCGATTTTGGATTAGCCCGCACGGTGGACGATGCCAGACTGACGCAGTCCGGGTATGTCGCTGGCACTCCAATGTACATGTCGCCAGAGCAAGCCCAAGGCAATCCAATTGACGCACGTTCCGATCTCTTTGGCGTAGGTAGCGTCCTTTATGTGATGCTCACCGGCAGACCGCCTTTTCGCGCCCCAACGACACTCGCCGTCTTGAAGCGAGTGGTGGACGAAGCTCCACGTCCGATCGAGCAGATTGCTCCGGAAACCCCGGAATGGATTCGACGCATTATTGGCAAATTACATGCGAAGAAACCGAGCGAGCGTTTTCAATCCGCGATGGAAACGCGCGAGCTATGGGAGGCTTGTGAAACACGGTGGCTGCGCGGGGAGCCAATCTCTGATGAATTGCGGCGGAAATGGTCGATCTCGGCAGATCCTTTCGCTGCCGCCATACCAGAAGCAAGGCGACCTAGTAGTACGATTCGCGGCATCCGAAAAGGGACGTGGATAGCGGCCACAATCTTCATTTTCATGATGGCGTTGTCAGGGATCACACTTCTTGCGATGCAGTATTTCAATCGAATCGAAACCCTGACGAAGAAATCAAACGACGCGCCAAGTCAAACCCATTCGACAGAAACCGTCGACTCGAAAGTTGGAGCCATTCCCAAACCTGCATCGAAGGAAAACAGGTCATCGAGTCCGTTGGTGCCGCAGACAGTGAATCCGGCTATCAGTAACCGCGAATCGCTAAACGCCGATGTTCAACCAATCGAAGCAATTGACTATCGATTGATTCGCGGGGCAACATGCGATGAATTGGTGGCTTGGGCTAAAGAGTTAGGTGACTCATTCATTCCCCATTCGCTGAACCCGCGTCACGGAACCAACCCAACGTTGATAGATGCCGTGGCGATTCCAAACTCATCGAACCGCTTTTGGCAGTTGCACAGCATTGTCGATCCAGAGGCTGACTTTGAAAAAATGTACCGTTCCCATCGCCCCGCCTGGCGCATGCAAGTGCTCGCTGGCAATGGGAGCCCTATCCAAACAGTGTTTTTGTGGGTGTCCGACATTCCGTTCTGGCGCACCTTCAATGGATCGCGAGAGCAAATCCATGCTCACTCTAAGGAACTGAGTGTCGAGGTCTTCTTCCCCTCCTCACTATTTCGTTGTCGAACGGAACAGATTGAAACCTGGTCGCTGACACAGTCGCCTCTTCCCGAGTTTGAATTCAGCTCCCTTCCAGATATTGGCGTGAAAGAACTCGAGATTCAAATCGATCAATTTCGCGGACGTGATTGGATTCCGATTCGAATGATGCAGCATGTCGGGTTAGGAGAACCCCGATTTGCCGCAGTGTTTCGTAAGAATCCAGAAAAGACCCGCTGGGAATACACGGCGAGTATCTCCGAAGAAGAATGGGACGACGAGCTGAAAAACCATCGATCGAAAGGCATGTACCCCGCAATCGTGGCCTCCTCAGTAGCAGATGGCAAAATCAGCTTTCGCGTAATTTGGTCCTCGGCAATCGATTCGAAGTAGCTCAATCAACCCACCAAGGAAAAACGAAAAATGCGCAATGGGATAACGTCACTTATCGTGCTGATTGGTTTGCACATTGGCTTCGTAGACGGAGTGCGCAGCGACGATACGGTCGACTCGCTGAAGAAGCAGATTGCATCGCTGCAAAAGGAAGTCGATTTGATCCGCCGTGAGCGCGATTTGTTGCAGAAAGAACTTGATCAACTTCGACCGTCGAAAAGCGAGGAGAGCGAGAAACATCCAGAGGGGAATGTGATTGGAGTTATTTGGGAGATAGATGTATTTCGCCCCAATGGGACGGTCTTTTCAACCCAAAAATTCCTCGCGGCGGCTGGAAAGATCTACTTAGATTCACGCGAGATCGGCGCCTACACCGAGAACGGAAATCGGGTTCGCATCGACATTACCAATTCGCCTGTCGATCGAGCCAACGGCGTATATGACTTGCTGCGCACGAGTAATCAACCTCCCACCTACCACGGACGATTGATGAACAAAAAGGGCGAAAACCCGAAGATTCAATTGCGAATCATCAAGGATTGAATGAACGCAAGTAACTGGATACCCCAGGTTGGCCGTACTCAACAACCTGGGATTTATCAAAAATCATCAGTCCCCCC
>JBKJSI010000662.1:0-5325 GCA_046595915.1 Pirellulaceae bacterium | reverse complement strand
AATTGTGATATAAGACATTCTGAACAAGGAATGGTTCAAGAGTCAAGGTCATGGAACGGCGTTTTTCGGTTCGCAAGAGTGAAATGCTAGCGGAGTCCGAAGTCTCGCGTCGGATGTTTGGCGGCGTGCTGGAGCGCCTCGTGAAGTTTGTCGAGCCCTTTGGGTCCTGGCTGAGCTAGCCGAAAAAGTGGGTTCGCGCGACCGATTATCGGCTACGAAATCAAACGCGGGACGAATCGCCATCGCCTCAGGAAGATGCTGATGACGATTCAAAACCCGCCATTCCGCCCACCGGGGCGCCCGCTCCCGGAAAACGCAAGAAGCAAGCAAACGACATGGCAGAGACTTGAACTTCGTAGCGATTCTGACGACTATCGGACTAAATTCTTAATCCGGCTGCAATTCCGCCCCCGACTGGCTGCATTTAATGGTTCTTCCGCAAATTTGGTGAGCCGCTTCAGTGATTGTAATTGGACAGGTTGATTGATCTTTTTGGACTTCATAATGTCGACAACTACATCGGTTTTTTCTCCTACTTGAACGGACTTACCTCCCTCGATTCTTATCCTCGGCGGCATGAGGGGTTATCACGGTCGGTTGAGAAGATTCGGGCTTATTTTTGCCGCCATGGGAATCGTTGAGCGAGTAGATAGAGGTTTGCCCTTCCATACATTTGGCGCTTGATGAGCTTCAGGCGATTGATTTGTCCTTCAGCTTGGCCGTTACTCCATGGAAGTGTCAACGCTGCCTCGATCGGCGATTTATCCGCTTTGAGTCCTGCCGCGAATCGCTTGCTCGCCATTGGTGAACTCGCGCAGCAAGCGCGGGTGATCCAGGAATCGAGTTCGTTGGCTTTTCTTTCTTTCACGATCTGGACGAATTCTCGTGCAAGAGTTGTGGCTTCTCGTAAGTCCGGGCAATGTTCTTGAACCGATTGCGACAATTGTTCCTCCTGCGCATCGAGATTTGAACGTTACAAGAATAGTAGCCAAGCAATTCGAGATGGCGAGTGTGGGAGAAGTAAGTTTCGTTCGCGCTGCTCCATTGAAACGCCGTCGCCTTGGCCGCGCCACTATGCGACCAGCCTGCGAATCGGGTAATAGGAACCGCGATAACCCAAGGCTGCTATTTTGTTCGTGAGCATTCTCGCGTTGTGACATCCTTCGTCCCAAAGCTTGGTGATTTCTTGCAGAAATGGAATCGACTGCTTTCCTCGTCGAGCGAGGGCTCGTTTAGGGAATTCTGCTGCCTGATAGAATCTACGCGCAGTTGCGCGATCGATTCCAAGCTCGCGAGCAATTGAACGCTGCGATTTGCCATCGACTTTCAGCTGCTGAATGCGCTGATACAGATCGACGCGCTTCGTGCGTCTGATCTCTCCAAGCGTTGCTTGGCGGAAAGATGAGTCTGCAGGCGGGCTTGTGCGAGAAGGATCGCTAGGCGGACTAGACGCGACTGGTTGCGAT
Source organism: Pirellulaceae bacterium (assembly GCA_046595915.1). GTDB lineage: Bacteria > Planctomycetota > Planctomycetia > Pirellulales > Pirellulaceae > JBKJSI01. Next base: position 3,859 of record JBKJSI010000662.1, on the reverse strand, counting down.
TTATTCCATTGAGCAACTGCTAAGGCCGCCTGTCGAATCCCTGCGGCGCAACGCTCCGCGGTTCGCTTAAAAGGCTCACGCAAATTGCTTAACAGATGAAAGCGATCGGCGACCTGCGTTGCCGACGGAGCGCCGGCGGAGGCGGCTCGAGCATAGCAATCGGCCCGATCACGACTGATGACTTCTACGCTGGGATGACGCTGAAGCCAATCGCGAAGTGATTCCCAGTTTCTGTCGGGCAACAGCGCAATTGGCTGATGCCGCTGGTTCCGCGAGTGGCTGCGCGCGATCAAGGGCGAAGGCCCGAAACCTGGATCGATCTTCGACTACGCCGCCAAGCTTACGGAGATTGTCCTGCTAGGTGTGCTGGCCCAGCGCTTCAACACGCGGATCGAATGGGATACGAAGGCTGGCCGCGTCACCAACCACCCGGAGTTGAGCGTCTTCGTTGGGGAACCCGCCCGGGAAGGCTGGAACTACGGCGAAGACCTTTGGAAACAAAGATGATGGCGGCGAGCTACTCCGGTTGCACCAGCTGGTCGCTACCGTAGAGCCTCAAATGCCGGGCTTCCTTCTTATAAAACTTGTGCCTTCCTACTGCCGCGGATTATCCATAAGCCAGATGCATCGAAGACAAATCCTAAGAGCCGCAGGAGACTCCTTCACTCTTCGCTTTTTCCATCATCAGGAAACACTAAAGCCGGAGACGACAAGGCGAACCAAGCCTGTCATTCGGCGTTTTGAAACCAGCCACTCCGCGATGCGATCCTCCACAATCTGCACCGGAACGAGCGGCGACGCGGGGTTAGAACTCCGCTGCTGAGCATCGGCGAGGAACTTGCGCCGCCAATAGCAATAAGAAACGGGCGAGACTTCCGCTCGCTCGCACACTTCGCGCACCGTCAGTTGGCGCGATTCTCGACGCGCAATCAAATTCCGCCAAAACGTGTGGCGATCGGACTTGAAAGAAGAAGGCATAGCTGGACCGCGGAAAGCAAAGGAAAAAACAAGTTCCCCTCACGCTACCACGGACTGCAAGGATGTCGATTTAGATACGGATACAAGTTGTTAGAGGTCAGTGATCACACGGTCCGCCAAATTGGCATTTGTTTCCGCGTTTCAGGGAGAATCACCCCTTTAGGTCCATTGCCGGACGATGCATAAGTGCTGTTCTAGTGGCGATTTACGTCTAATTCAGATTTCTTCCTTCCCCTTTCTCATATGGCATCCGCTTGATTTGGTATCGCTCGCCTTCGTGTTGACTAAGTGCTGAGCGAAAACGCACCCCCAAACCAAGTGAGTCCAACCATGTGGAAAGAACTCGTCAAACTCTTCGCTTCGCAAAAAACTGCTCGCCCCCTGCGTCGTCTTCAGTGTCGCCCACTGCAAGTGCAGCAGCTGGAAGATCGCCGGGTCATGACTAACTACCTGCTGTTGGATTGGTCGCCTGACAATATCCAGGGTGAGCTTACTCGAGGTGGATTTGAGGAAGCGTTTGATATTGTTCGGAATGCCAATGGGCTAGCGCCAGCTTTTCTTGACTATGACGGGAATCGATTGATTGAACAGTCGGACATCTCGAGCATGGCTGTTGGAGTTCGCGAACGGGTGCAACAGCTCCTGGCAGGTTATCCAGTGGAAGTGATCGACGGCGATTTTCTCCAACAATCGAATTGGGGGCTGAATGGCCTGTTGTGGGGGATGGATCGTCCTCAGGACAACGTCTTCACCATGTATGTAGGGGGGTGGAGCGGAAAGGATACTCAGGCTTTCAGTACCTTCGGTGAAGCATTTCAGCCGCCCGTTGGATACGTGAATGAGTATTACGCAATGACTTATCCAACCTCGATTGCAAATTGGATGAACAACGGCAATCCCAATGCCACTGCTCAGGACTTCATCAACAAAAATGCCCAAACGATTGTGCATGAATTTGGCCACCTCCTTGGCGTCGGTCATGTCTGGGGCAACGCCGAGGGCGATGCCAATCTGATGAATTACAGTGCCGACCCTGCGACTTCTTACTTGCCTAACGCCGAATATCCGTTCATCGAATTGCATGACGGGCAGAATAACGAATACTGGGGACGACAAAATCCGGCGCTCGAAGCTTGGAATTCACTGTCCTATGAACCCGTTTACACCGGCTATTTCGGAAGAGTGTATCGAAGTGAAAATCCGCACGGCGACCATGATCAGGCGCAGCGCGATACCCTGCGCGCCAAGGGGACTGAGTTGATTGTGTCCGGTACAGGCAACGCAGATTCCATTGATGTGTCATTAGGGAAATATGTGACAATTGAAATCAATGGAGAGTCCTTCAAACTCGATCCCACTGGCTACAAGAAGCTCTCCCTACAAGCCGCGGGCGGAAAGGACTTCGTGACGGTTCAGGGGACTGATTTGGCGGAATCGCTCATCATTAAGCCGCTTTCCGCCACACTTACGAGCGGCGCCCTGCAAGTGGTAGTTTCAAACGCAGAGAACATGACCTGGAACTTGGGAAACGGCACAGATAGCGTGACGATGTACGATTCCGTTGGAAATGACACTTTTTCGGTGCGTCCCGGATTCGCGGAAATGAAAGGCCCAAACTATCGTAATGTCGTCAACAATGCCGAACAAGTTTCAGCCATCGCCTCAAGCGGAAATGACATTGCAAACATTCGAGATTCGGCTTTTGCCGACTTACTCGAAACAACCCGTGAGAGTGTGACGCTGCGGACGACCGATCGACAATCGCCCATGTACTCGATAATGGCCAAAGGGTTTGACAGCGTGAAAGCTACTAGTGAGCCAACGAAGGGTGTTGTCGACCGCGTCAAGCGATTCAAGGCTACGGATCTTGTGTTCAAATTGGAACAAAGGGGCAACTGGAAGGTGATCTAAGCGGGAGCCATATTGCTGCCGAAATACGAGGGCAAAGGAACACGCAGGCCAGATATGGGTTCCCGCGTGTGTTAATTTTAGTGTGGCAAACTGATGAGCTTTCGATTTCCCTGTGCAAAAATAAGATTGCATCTGTTTTTTGCGGGGTAATTAACGATGAATGAAGCCCAACGCACAGGGACTTGCACAGCGAGTGCCGCCTATCAGCGCTGAAACCGTCACTTTTTCAAGAAGATCGCCTGCTCTGTGCGCCGGTCCAAAGCATCAAGCAAGTCAGCCATCATGCTCGATTCGACAAGCCCGCACTCAAGCCGCGCGAAAATGCGATTTCAAGAGTCCGCCCAACCGTTCGTGGCACTTGATCTAGTCGAGCTCGGGAAGGTCGTCTTGGGATAGCTCGGTTCGGCGGCTCTTGTTGGCCTTCGCGGTTACTTGGTTATCGAGCCCCTGATGCGGCCTCACAGCTAAGACGCACGGGAAATCGACAGGGCGTAATAAAGCAGGGGTTTTGCGAGAGTATTCGGGCGATCTCTGTTTTGTGAGTTCGAAGCGGGTTGCGCACAGGGAGGCGCATTCAATGGAGTGGCACCGCATGCCGATCGCTCCTAGAAACATCCAGCGGAAAGCTAGCCGAAGGGCATTTCGGTACATCCAAGCGGCCCGCCTCAATCGAAAAATCAAATGGGATCCCAAAACGAAAGGGCTTCTCGACGACCAACCGGCGCAGAGCTTTGTGCGCCTTGAGTCGCCAAAGGGAATTGCGATCGAGACTCAAGAGGCTTGCGGAGCAGAACATGGTTTTTCAGTTCATACTTGACGGCCAGACGATTCTTGCCGCAGCGCAACTTAACTCTGCCCCACCTCAATTGGCGGTCACGAAGCACAATGCGATCGCCCTGCTCGATGGTGAGTGGACTGAAGACGCTGGGCAACAGGCTTGGATTCGGATCAATGCGAATCAGGCCAACGT
>JBKJSI010000512.1:0-7224 GCA_046595915.1 Pirellulaceae bacterium | reverse complement strand
GCTTCACGGGACATTAACCCAATCTTAACAATCCGCCGTCATGATCCGGGGGCTATAAATTGGCCCCAACGCGGTAGGTTGCCGCGGGAAAACTCTAAAAGTGAATTTCTATGTTGCGAACTCATTTGAATGTTCGGCGGATGTTTGTCTTGGCGATTGCCCCGTTACTGCTTGCTGGGATTTTTGGCTGCGGCGAAAGCTCGCCGACGGCGCCCTCCGGCAAACCGAGTACAGGAACCGAAACCGCCGGGGGCGAGAGCGGCCCTTCGTCCCAAGAACCGAGTGACATTAAGGGAACCGTGATTCTCGATGGGTCGAGCACCGTCCAACCGGTCGCAAGCGCGGCGGTCGATGGCTTTCACAAGTATCATCCCAAGATCGATGTGAACGTTGGCAATCACGGCACCAGCGGCGGGTTCCAGAAGTTTGCGGCGGGTGAAATCGATATCGCCAATGCCTCCCTTCCGATCGAATTCGCCGAAATCGAGAAGTGCCGGAAGAACAACATCAAGTTCCTCGAACTTGCCATTGGCTACGACGGCCTCACGATCGTGGTGAATAAGAGCAACACTTGGATCGATACGTTGACCGTTGAGCAGCTCAAGAAGATTTTTGGCCAAGAGAGCCCCGCCAAAAAATGGAAGGATGTTGACGCCAGCTGGCCTGATAAGGAAATCAAGCTGTTCATCCCCGGCGCGAGCTCGGGAACGCTGAAGTATTTTAAAGAAGTGGTGGTTGGCAAAAGTGGCGGATTGCGATCCGATGTCGACGCGAGCGAAGAAGACAACGTGCTCGTCAATGGCGTCGCGGGAAACGAGAACTCGATCGGCTTTTTCGGCGCGGCTTACTACCTTGAAAATCAAGATAAGCTCAAAGCCGTGAAGATCATCAATCCGAACTCGCTAAAGCCGCACAGCCCGACGAAGGAAGAGATCGCCAGTGGTGAATATGCGCCGTTCAGTCGGCCGCTCTTTATGTATGTGAATCTAAAATCGGCCGACAAAACCGATGTACGGCTCTTCTTGGAATATATGCTCGGTGAGGGCAAGATGCACGTCTCCCAAGTTGGCTATGTTCAGCTGCCCGAGGAGCTTTACAAGATTTCGCAAGCCCGGCTCGAAAAAATGCTGACGGGAACGAGTTTTCACAAGGCTGATGGGGAGAAGATCATCGGCGGACTTGATAAGCTCTACACCACTGAGAACTTAGCTGAGTAAGCGCGGGCATTTAGACGAATCGCGCGGCCAGGGTGGGCCAGAAGTTTTGACCTTTTTGGGTGGCCACATGGCGACGGGTTCGATGGCGGAAAAGCTGCTAGAGGAAATCTCTAGCGGCAAACGGGTGCGATCCCGTTCGATGCAGCGCGTGCGCGAAGTTTTGATTCGCGGAGTGCTCGTGGCGTGCGGCGTTTTCTCGGTGCTAATCACGGCCACGATCATCATCGTGCTCTTTAGTAATGCGTTTATTTTCTTCACGCGCGAGTTTCGGGTCGGCCCAAACGAGCACCTGCGAGTTTCGGCTTGGAGTTTTTTCACCGGAACCGAGTGGGATATTGGCATCGGCAACACCAAGAAGTTTGGCGTTTGGCCGCTGATTGCGGGGACGCTATTAGTGACTGTGGTCGCGATGGCGGTTGCTCTACCAACGGGATTGATCACGGCGGTTTATCTGAGCGAGTATGCTCCGCGCAAATTGCGGAACTTTCTCAAGCCCGTGCTTGAGCTTCTGGCGGGCGTGCCGACGGTCGTGTTCGGCTTCTTTGCGCTCGAGGTCATTACTCCTTCGCTCAAGCTCATTTCATCGGCATTTGAGGGCTATAACGCGCTTAGTGCGGGCATCGCGGTGGGTATTCTTTGCATCCCGATCGTTTGCTCGCTGACGGAAGATGCTTTGCAAGCGGTGCCTCGCGCATTGCGCGAGGGGGCGCTCGGGCTGGGCGGAACGAAATTTGATGTGGCAACTAAGGTCGTCGTTCCGGCGGCGCTTTCAGGGATTATTTCCGCGTTCCTCCTTGCAGTCTCTCGCGCGATCGGAGAGACGATGGTAGTGGCGCTCGCCGCAGGCAGTACGCCCCGCATTACGCTTGATCCCACGAAAAGTGTCCAGACGATGACGGGCCTCATAGCTTCGGTGGCGCATGGAGAACTGAGCGCCGAGGGGGTTGAGTATTTTTCCATTTATGCTGTTGGTGCAACACTCTTCACAATGACGTTTGCTCTGACCGTGCTGGGGCAGCGAGTGCGATTGCGTTATCGGGAGACTTACAAGTGAGCATTCTCCCGCCGCCAAAACCGATCGACAATGACTCCGCGCAACCCGCACTCCTGGATGATCCCACCAAACGGGCTTCGGGTATCTGGCGACGCGGATTCGATATTTCATTCCGATTCGCTTGCATCTTAGTGGCCTTTGCCTCGGTGGCGATCTTGCTGACTTTGCTGGTCACGATCTCGATGCAGGCGTATATGGGGATCACGCACGATTCGCGAACAGTCGGCGAGGCGATGCGCAATGAAAAGCCAAAAGTTCGCGCGAACCAAAAGCCGGTTGAAAAGAGTATCCCCAAGAACATTTCGACGTTTATTCGAAATGGCCCCTCTCCTTCGGCGCCTTGGGATTCGGGAATTTTCCCCTCGATTATGGGCACCGTCTGGCTCGTCTGCGTTTGCGGGTTGCTTGCGATTCCAATCGGCATCGGCACCGCGATTCTGCTCGAGGAGTACAAACCGAAATCCACGCCCGCACGCTGGCTACATGGGTTTGTGCAACTGAATATTTCGAATTTGGCGGGCGTGCCTTCGGTCGTTTATGGTCTGCTGGGGCTCACTGCTTTCGTGCATGTCTTCAGCCTTTTCGGCACGACGATGGAACCGAGAGTTGAAGTCGGTGCGCAGAATTTTGATCAGTTCGTTGCGCTCGATAATCGAAGTACGCTGCTGGTTCCGGTCGACTCTAAGACCTCACCTCCGACAGTGGCTGAAGAGGGTTTGGCGGCAGTTTCGGGCAAAGGCGTAGCCGTGAAAATGCGAGTCATGCCACGAGGAGGCGATAAGCCGAAAGACGAAAACCTTCTTGCATTGACGGTTCGCGAAGGAGCTCGGCCGGGGCGCTATACAGAAAAAAGTTGGTATTACCTCAAGCTGCCCTTCGGCTACAGCGTGCTCTCCGGCGGCCTCACTTTGATGCTGGTCGTTTTGCCCGTGATCATCATTGCTTCGCAGGAAGCTTTGCGGGCGGTGCCAGATTCTTTGCGGGAAGGTTCCCATGGACTCGGGGCGACGAAGTGGCAAACGGTTTGGAACGTAACCCTTCCGGCCGCCGTGCCTGGCATCATGACGGGCGCGATTCTGGCGATGAGCCGTGCGATTGGTGAAGCGGCGCCGCTACTGATTGTGGTGGCGGCCGTGGTGCGCAATCCGCCGCAAAACTTGATGGATGAGTGCTTTGCGCTGCCGCTCCAGATTCACGAATGGTCGACGAGCGCTTATGGTGAATTTAAGAATCTCGCCGCCTGTGCGATTGTCGTCCTTTTGGCTCTACTTTTGTCCGTGAATACGATTGCGATTATCATTCGACAGCGATTTTCGAAGCCCTTGAGTTAACGGAATGGCTAAGTCATTCCTCGCTTACGCTTCGGGTTGTGATCTAACGCAGCGACTAGAGAATTTGGAATATGTCTGACATCACCGCCGGCGCCGCTGACAAGAAATCCGCCGCGCCGGACCTGAAGACGGCGGTGACGCTGCATGACTTTAGCGCCTGGTATGGCGACTTTCATGTTTTGCATTCGATCAACCTCACCATTCCACGGAATCATGTGACGGCGTTCATTGGGCCGAGCGGCTGCGGCAAGAGCACGTTGCTGCGGTGGATCAACCGGATGAACGATATTGTTCCCAGTGCTCGTGCGGGCGGGGAATTGAAAATTGGCGAGCTCGATGTGCTTGCTCAATCGGTCGATGTGGTCGATCTGCGGCGGCGGGTGGGGATGGTGTTTCAGAAGCCGAATCCGTTTCCAAAAACGATCTTTGATAATGTGGCGTTTGGGCCACGGCTGCATCTTCGGATCAATCGGACGGAGCTCGAGAGCCTCGTGGAATGGGCGCTGCGGAAGGCGTCGCTGTGGACGGAAGTGAAGGATCGGCTCAATAAGCCGGCGCTGGCGCTCTCGGGCGGTCAGCAGCAGCGGCTTTGCATTGCGCGGGCGATTGCGGTGGGGCCCGAGTTACTGCTGATGGATGAGCCGTGTGCGTCGCTTGATCCGCGTTCGACGGTGGCGATTGAGGATTTGATTGCGGAGTTACGCGAGGATTACACGATCGTGATCGTGACCCATAACATGCAGCAGGCGGGGCGGTCTTCGGACTTCACGGCGTTTTTGCATGAGGGGAAGTTGATCGAGGTGGGGCCTACGCAGCGGGTGTTTACGAAGCCGGTGAATACGCTGACCGAGAATTACATTACGGGGCGGTTTGGGTAACCTCGCGGTGCAAAGTTGTGGTGACTTGCGGGCGGATGTGTAAAAAGCCCTTGTTTTTCCAATCTTGTAGTCTTGCAGTCTTGCGCGCTCACGGTGGGCAGCAAGTTTGCGCGCAAGACAGGAAAAGGCTTGTCTGGTAAGGAGTTACGACGAAAATCGCTCAGTTTTTGTAAATTAAAAACTGGGCGCGGCGGGCGGTGAACGCTTTTAACTCTTCGCTGTAGCCGCGTTTGATCTCGTCGCGAGTGGCGCCTTCCAGGAGGGCTTCGGCAACCTTTTTATTCCCCAGTAGGCGATTGATTTCTTTGGTTCGCCACTTTTCGCCGTAGAGGTTTTTTAGTTGGTGGGCGATTTCTAGGCCTACGTCGAGTGGGCGGAGTTTTTCGCGGTTGGTGATCACGATCGCTACGCCGCCGCATTTTTCGTTTTTGAATTTGCTGGCGGTGGGGGTGAAGTCTTTGGCTAGGAAGGAGACGCCTTGAAGGTTGGCGCTGTTGAGGGCTCCGGCGAGTTGGCGACTATCGATGTAGGGAGCGCCGATGAGTTCGAAGGGAGTGTCGGTACCGCGCCCGACGGAGAGATTGGTCATTTCCCAGAGGCCGACGCCGGGGTAGAGGAGGGCGGCGTTCATGGAGCGCATGTTGGGGGAGGGGTTGATCCATGCCAAGTCGCATTGGTCGAAATGCATGGCGCGATTCCAGCCTTCGACGGAGACGACCTCGAGATCGGCGCCGATTTTTCGTTCTTCATTCATCATCTTGGCCAATTCGCCGACGGTCATGCCGTGGCGGACGGCAACGGCGTGAAAGGCGACGAAGGACTCGGCGCCTTCGTCTAGCACCGGGCCTTCTACTAGGAGACCGCCGAGGGGATTGGGGCGATCGAGGACGACGAATTTGATTTTTTGTTTGGCAGCGACTTCCATGGCGAGTTTCATGGTCGAGACATAGGTATAGAAGCGGCAGCCGATGTCTTGGATGTCGAAGACGAGGGTGTCGATGCCTGCGAGGCTTTTTTCGCTGGGTGCTCGCGACTCGCCGTAGAGGCTGTAGATCGGCAGGCCGGTCGCTTCGTCGCGGGCGTCGGCGATGTTGCTTTGGTCGAGTGCGCCTGCGATGCCGTGTTCGGGGCTAAAGAGAGTTTTGAGTTCCAGGTTTTTCGCGAGGCGAAACGCTTCGATGGTGGTGCGACCTTCGCGGGTGACGCCGGTGTGGTTGGTGATGAGGCCGATTTTTCGGCCTTCGAGACGTTTGAAGGATTCTCGCTCGAGCACATCAATGCCACAAAGGACTTTGGTTGGAGTGGATGTTGGGCTGGCGCCGGGTTCGAGAATGGAGGAAGCGGCGATGGTGCCGATCGTTCCAATCAGCGGATTGACCAGCCCTTTGCCAGCGGGATGAACGCGATTGCTGAGGAAGATCACGAAGAGGTCTAGCTCGGGGTCGATCCAGATTCCCGTTCCGGTGAAACCGCCGTGGCCGAAGGCGCTGGTCGACATCGTTTCGCCTTTATTGGAGGAGAAGCCGGTTTGCATATCCCAGCCGAGGCCGCGATAGCCGCTGGAGACGGGATGCCGCGTGGTCATGGCGCGGACAGTGGCTTCGCCAAGTACGCGTCCCTCTGGCGCGGCGCCGCTGCGGAGCAGCATGTCGGCGTAGAGGGCTAAATCTTCGGCGGTGGAGAAGAGGCCGGCGTGGCCGGCTACACCACCTAGAGCAAAAGCGCGTGGGTCGTGCACATCGCCTTGCATCCATTTGCCGTCGCGCTGCTCGGTGGGCGCGGCGCGGGTTTTCAATGCGTCGGTTGGCACGTACATGGTTTCGCGCATGCCGAGCGGCTCGAAGATTTTTTCCTGCGCGAACTCATTCAGTGGTTTGCCGCTGACTCGCTTCACTAGCTCGCCGAGGATCATGAATCCGACGTCGGAATAGACGAACTTCGTTCCCGGTGGATTGGCAACACCGATTGCGAGGAGTTTTTCGATCGCTTTCTCGGCGCCGTCGGCGTAATCGCTGACCGGGTTATCGGCGATCAGGCCAGCTTGATGGGTTAGTAGTTGCTCGATGGTGATCTTCTCTTTGCCATTGACGCTAAACTCGGGTAAGTGCATCGCCACGGGATCGCGGAGGCGGATTTTTCCTTCTTCTACTAGACGCATCACGCTGGTGGCGGTGCCGATGGGTTTGGTCAGTGAAGCAAGATCGAAGAGTGTGTCGGTTGTCATGGGCTCGGGTGTTGGCAAGAGCCGCTTCGAACCGTATGCCTTTAGGAACGCGACCTTGCCTTGTCTGCCGATGAGTACCACGCAGCCGGGCATTTTCTTTTCGCCCAAGGCTTTTTGCACTGCCGCATCGATTTGATTTAGGCGGCTGGGATCGAATCGGGCGGACTCGGGGGTGACGATGGGGAGGCGGCGCGAAGGGGTTTGGGCGATTGAGGGTGGTGCGAAGAGGGAGAGCGGGCAGCAGAGGCAAATCGTGAGGAAGAGTTGGAGGTAGGGCATTTTGGTTTGCCTTGAATTTCGAAGTAGCGTGCTGCTGGTTCACCTGGTCTTGGGAGTACTTAACGCCATACTACCCGATGCTCTTTTCGTTCTGGGAATATAGTCAGAGAGTAGGGCCGCTCTTTTATAGAGTCAGGTTACAGTTGAGTTGTAATGCCCAACTTGCCTTGTGGCAAAACCTATTTCTAAGCACAAAGTCGAATAGATTCTTAATTATTTTGAGGCAGACTTTCGTTTTGCT
>JBKJSI010000468.1:0-3025 GCA_046595915.1 Pirellulaceae bacterium | reverse complement strand
CCCCGTTGTTGAGTTTTTCGCTTCGCGCGTCGAGAAGTCAATCACCAAGCTAAGCGAGCTGTCTTCCGCCCGAGACGCCAACGCCACTGCTATCGCCACGTCCGCTGCTCGCGCTCTGCAAGTACTGTCTCCTAGCGCGGACAACGGTCCTCTCGCCGAGGCTGCGACGTTCAGCGCCGATTCCTCTAGATACCTGGAAGTCCTAGAGCAGGCCGTCGCCCGTTCAATTCGTCAAGATATGCGGTTGGCGGATTTAATTGCGCGGCGACCGATGACGGCGCGTGAGCAGGCGCCGCTGCTACCTAAGTTACCCGCACGGTTCGCGACCAGTGCGAAGTGCGCTAAATACCTCCGCCGCTGGCAGCGCGAACGCGGCGTCAGTTGCCCTCAATGCAGCGCACGTAGTATCTATGACATTTCTGGGCGAGCCAAGTTCCAATGTGAAGCATGTCGCTGTCAGTGGAGCGTGCGTGGCGCGACGGCACTGGAAGGTTCGAGGATTCCTCTCGAGACCTGGTTTGCTGCGATTCAGATCGTGTTGGCAGCGCCCGACGTTTCGGCCTCGCTGCTCGCGCAGCAACTCAATGATCTGCGTCTTGAGACTGCTCGTCAGCTCAAGCTCAGAATTTCGCTTGCGCTCGCATCGCCCGATCGATCGACTTTACTTGCTGGATTAGATGACATCTTCGGATCCTCACCGGCGTTAAGTGCGCCGCACTTGGCGTCGAAAACAAATCTGGATTTGTTGCCGAGGACGGCCCGTTACCCAAGACATAGCTAGCCTTTCCATCGCGAGGGCGCTCGGAGGCGCCTGCGTATTCCGCGCAGCGTTAATTTTCTTCAAGGAGGGAAAACGTATGTCAAACTTAGTGCCGCCGGCGCCTCCTGCGGATGACGACGATCGAGACGAGTTTCAAGAGGAGTTTCGGAATGAGCCGCCCGGCAACTCGCGGGGTTCGCGCCGCCGCCGCCGATCGCGGCCCCAACGCCGCCCGCCCACCCGCGAAGAGTTACTACTGCGACTCGACGCGGTCGCGAACATGCTAGTTTTGGGAGCGATCGAACCCTCCTACGCCAATGCGATCCGAAGCACGATCGACTCCATGCTCCGCGCCATGGGTGGCAGCGCCACCGCCACGCGAACTACCGGCCCGATCGATCCTGACCGGTGGCGCGAAATCCTCCGCCAAAATCCCGGTATCGCCGATGAACTTGCGCAGTTCTTCAGCGATGAGCAGCTCAACGAAATACTTACAGGCTTCGAAGACGAGGGGGAGGTCGATGATCGCACGGGGAACCAAGGGGCCGCTTAGTTTTGCGGAGTCGATCATCCGGATCGAAAAAAACAGCCCTTTCACCATCGAAGATCGTCCTTACTTGCCGGCGATTTACGCCGCCAGCAACCGAGACCTGGTGCTGCGCTGTAGCCGCCAGACCGAAAAAAGTACGCTCCTGATGAATTTGCTCTTCTATCGCTTGGCGACGAACCCCGGAATTCGCGCCGCCTATGTCGCGCCGCGCCGGAGTCAGGCGAAGACTTTTTGCGTTGAGAGAATCCTGGCGACCCTTGCGAACAGCCCCCTGCTGCGCCGGCAATTGCAGGGAGAGCTGCCCCAACTCAGCAGTCAAGACCTTCATTTTAAAAATGGCTCGAAGCTCTATGTCAGGTCGTGCTACCAAAGCGCCGATGGGCTCCGCGGCCTGACCTATCGCCTCCTTTGCGTCGATGAGTTTCAAGATATTGCCGTTGGTAGCCTCGCTGTCATGCGTGAAGCGATGAGTCACCAGCATCGGCCGCAAGTCATCCTCGCGGGCACTCCCAAAGAGATCGACAACCAACTCGAGACGGCCTACCGCGAGTCGACTCAAAACGCCTGGAAGCTGAGCTGCCCTGGGTGCCGTACCGAATCGCTTCCCAATCTTCAAGTAGTGGGGCCCACGGGAATCCAATGTCGCGGCTGCCAGGCGGCCCTGGATGTCCGGAAAGGCTCCTGGCACGCCTATAATCCCAGCGCCACAGCAGCCGGTTATTGGGTGAATCACTTGATGGTTCCCTGGATTCAGTACGAGGATATTCTCGAGCGCCGGCGAACCTACGAAGAAGCACTGCTTCAAAATGAAGTGCTGGGATTGCCTAGCGCGGTAGGAAGTCATGTGGTCACCCTGGCGGAACTGCAGGCCTGCTGCGGTCGCTATCCGATGGCCAATTTGCTCAATGAGGTTCAGCACGAAGGCCGAGCGCAACTTGTCGCGGGAATCGACTGGGGCGGCGGGGGCGCCGCTCGGACGGCGATATGTATTGGTTACTTAAATGCCGAGCGAAACTTCATCGTTGTTTACTTTAGTCGCTTCCCTGGTCGGGAAGATCCCGAGAGTGTTCTCAATGAACTGACCGACATCTGCACGCGATTTGGAGTGACGCGGATCGCGGCCGATAGCGGGATGGGCTTTGTCAATAATCGGCTGCTCTACGGCAAGCTGCGACTTTCGCTGCCGGTTATGGCCATCACGTATGGACAATCTATGGCCGGGCCAACTTGGGAGGCGCCCCAAGGGCACTGGGTCGTCTCGCGGATGCTATCGCTATCAACACTCTTTAGTTACATCAAATCCAAACACATTTTGTTTCCGAGCTATACCCAGTCGAAGCCTTTCTTGCAAGAGTTTGCTACGGAGCGCTACATCCACCATCAGTCAAACCGCAACGCACGTTATGTCTGTCCTGAAAATGGAAATGACGATATCGTCCACGCGACCAATTACGCGCTATTGATCGCTCGCGAACTGCATGCCCGCACCTTCGGGGAGGTGGGCTAGCGCTTCTGCTTTAGGGGTCGTAGGCTAGGTGAGAAATATTTCGACTTGCTGATCTTGAGTGTTTGACAAGCCTTGGCTGGCGCCCATCCAACGCGAGGAGGGAATCGTCAGGGCAATCACTGGAACACAACCTTCGACCCGAGTAGCTCGAGCACCAGGGGCTTCCCGCTGGGCGCCGACTCATACGCATTCTAACTTGAACCAGCGC
>JBKJSI010000446.1:0-6663 GCA_046595915.1 Pirellulaceae bacterium | reverse complement strand
GATCCCGGCGCGCCGGGATACGTAGCGCTGTCGCTCCGCGACTGCAAGCTTTTCAAACTCAAGTACAAACGCAACTACCCCCTGGCGGCCAAAAGCCGACAAGGGGTAGCGTCTTTACGACGATTGATGCCGCCCAGGGCGAGCCGCCTCCACAAAGAGGCATGTCCTTTACGAGGACGTGCTGGAGCCCTGGAGTGCGGTAGCTACGCTGGTGAACGTGGTGTTAGCACGAGTACCGATGGTTTGAATGGCGCCAAGGCACACGACTACGATGAGCGCGAGCATGACGGCGTATTCGACTGCGGTCGGGCCATCTTCCGATTTGAGGAAACGACGCAGTTTCTGATTCAGCTTCTGAGTGAGCAACTTCATGGTGAAAATCCCCTGGTGCCGACTTACGGCGGCGATGTAAGTGAAAAACATTTCCCGCGATGGGTCGCCGATCCTTGGAAAACTTCCAACCAATCAGCGACGAGACGATCACTCGCAACCCGAGCGGGACCAGCAATGCGGTCCCGCCCACGCTGCATTAGCTAGAAGAGCTAGATCCCTGCAATGCAGTGCCTACTGCGGTGAACGTGGTGTTCGCACGGGTGCCGATCGTTTGGATCGCTCCCAAGCACACAACCACAATCAGCGCGAGCATCACGGCATATTCCACCGCGGTCGGGCCGTCTTCCGATTTAAGGAAACGACGTACTTTTAAAGCCAGCTTCGTCATGGAGCCCCCCAACAGCGGCGTTCCTCTCTCGAGGTTGAATACGCCTGCAAAACAAAGGAAATAACCTGAGAACCATCCTCATCGAGCCCCCGCACCCTCCTGAGGGTGCGACCAACGGGGCCGATTAAAACGATTCTCCACTGCTAACGGCCTCTCTCCACGACACTGTGCTGCGAGCAAGGGAAAGTCCACTTACTGTTCGCACCCTTTCGGCAACCGGCTACCGGAATTGCTCCCGGCCCATGGTTTTGCGACCCGACCTTACGATCGGAGAGCCTTTTCGAGGATGTGAGGCATCGACGCGATTCGAACCCTCAAAAGCCCAGCAATGGCTAGCATCCGGCCAGCCCCACCGACTTCCAAAGGCTCGCGATGACCCAGAAGGCCACCGCCGCAAACGTCCTCAAAATGGCTTAAAAACCAGTTCGAAGCCGTTCACAACTGAAACCTATGTCGAATCGGCCCGGAGTCAAATCGAAGACTTGAGAAAGAGTCTGGGGATTTCCGCAAAGGCCGATTGTGCCACGTTTACGGCATGCCAACAGCGCGGCACACCAATCACACCGCCTATAACGCACGAAGAAAAGCCATCCCCAAGGCGCCAATAACTTGGCATCGTAAGAAATCAAACAAAAGTAGGTCAGGCTCCCGCCTGACGGAAGCGTGAGTTGACCCGCCCCCAAACTCGCTATTCGGCATTCGTACTCGGTACTCTTACTCGTACTAGAATCCCGAACGAAAGCCCCGAAACCACCCATCCCCTACTTCATTGACTGATAAACAACCACGATCGCTCCCGTCAGCGAAGCCAAAAACAAGAGCAATAAAATAATGATCACCGCCGCCGGAATATCACTCCCCTTACGACGCCGAACACTCTTCGTCGCAGCCACCGCCACCGTCGAACTAACCGCAGAAGAAACCGGCGTCAAAGCCTGAGGCAACGGCGAAGCAGCATCAACCGATGTCATTGCAGGACTACTAGTCGCCCCCCGAGCCGGAGGCAGCGAAAGCGGCTGCGACCGGTGCGGAACCGCCTCCTTCTTCGCCAGCCATTCCCTCGCGCTCTTCCACTCCGGCCAACCCTGCTTCCAAACATGCGAGTCCTCCGGCACCCGCCCTTCTTGAATCCACTGCCAGAACATCATCCCTTGCGCGGGACCATATTGTTCCCCCGAAGCCCGCCGCACATACCAGACCGCATTCGGATCGGTCGTAATATCATTCGGCGGACCACTCTCCTGCCGACTCTCCATCTGCGGAGCATCCACCACCGACACCGAAATACTCTCTTCCCCCGGCGATGGAGATCTCGTCACCGCCGCTACTCGCGGGCGCACCTCCCCTGATGTCTTCCGCCCCGCTTCCCTCGATTCTTTCGTCAATTGCTCAATATCAATCTGATCAAACGCCGTACGCGGCGCATCCGGATTAAGCTCTTGTTCCGCTGCGCCGTTGGGAACCTCAAACACCGCGTCGCAAGTGGGACAACGCCCCTTCTTCCCCGCCAAGTGCGACTTGACGTTCAGAACATGCCCATTGGGGCAAGAAACTCGAATTCCCATAAACTTTAGTCTGCCTAAATAAACACGGGCGCGGGCAATCCCGTTGACCAAGCCTGATTATAACCCGAGTTGCACCCGCCGGGGCTCAATCGGCAGACCATCAATCCGCGATTCGGCTCCCGTTTCTTCACGCACTTTCTTCCCTGCCACACCCAGGCCAGCTAGAATCCGCTCTCTATCCTTACCGCTCCCCCTCTCCGCAACACCGACGAACCCACCATGCTGCGCGCCAAACTCTCGATGATGATGTTCCTAGAGTTCTTTATCTGGGGCGCCTGGCTGCCGATCATCTTCGGCTACCTGCCTGCGAGAGGCTTTTCCGCCAAGGCGCCAGCCTGGATCTTGGAGAATTGTCCCGATTGGTCGGCGACAATCGTCAACGCTTTTTTTAGCGAACAAAGCTGGATCCTCAATGCTTTCGCGATCGCGTCTTTTGTAGGAATGTTCTTCAGCAATCAATTTGCCGATCGCAGCTTCGCCGCGGAAAAATTCCTCGCCGTCAGCCACTTCATCGGCGGGCTCGCCTTCTTAGGCCTCTTCTGGGCGCAAGGCTTCTGGCAGTTCTTTGCCCTGATGTTGGTTCATTGCTTGTTCTACGTGCCCACCATTTCCATCACCAATTCGATCGCCTTCGCCAACCTAAAAGATCCCGCCAATGAATTTGGCCCCGTTCGCCTCTGGGGAACCATCGGCTGGATCGCCGCCGCATTTCCTTATATGTA
Organism: Pirellulaceae bacterium; assembly: GCA_046595915.1. Lineage (GTDB taxonomy): Bacteria > Planctomycetota > Planctomycetia > Pirellulales > Pirellulaceae > JBKJSI01. The sequence goes on along the minus strand of JBKJSI010000446.1, from coordinate 3,655 downwards.
CGCCCCAGCGCGCGAAAACATGTTCTTCCTCGCAGGCGGCTCTTCGATCTTGCTGGCTATCTTCAGCCTGACCTTGCCACACACCCCGCCCAAGCCTGCAGTCGCCGGCGAAAGTTCTTTAGCCTGGCTCGAAGCGGCAAAGTACCTCGCCAATCCCTTCATCTTTGTGCTCTACGTCGTCACGTTTATTGACGCAATGGTGCACCAAGGCTACTTCGTGCTTACAGAAACGTATCTTCAAGACATCGGCATCAGTGCCCGCTACACCAGCACCGTGATGAGCGTCGGCCAAATCGCCGAGATCGGCACCATGGCGATCCTCGGTTACTTCCTCAAGTCACTCGGCTGGCGGAAGACGATGATCCTCGGAATCTTAGGCCACACGATTCGATTCGGCGTGTTCGCCTTGTTCCCCAACCAAGTTCCCGTCGTCGCGAGCATTATGCTCCACGGCGTTTGCTACGCCTTCTTCTTCGCCACCGTTTACATCTTCATCGACGAATTCTTGCCGAAGGACGCCCGGTCCAGCGCGCAAGGTTTGTTCAACTTCCTGATCCTCGGCGTCGGCCCTTTTGTTGGTAATCTCGTTTGGCCCGCCGTCATGGATATGCATAAAGACGCAACGGTGATGGTCGCCGTCGCAAAGCAGGATAGCGGTCAAAAACTCGTGGCGACGAGCAACATCCCGTTCCCCGATCAAAAATTTCAGCTGACCTACGAGTACGTAGCGCCCGGCGAAAAACCAGCTCCTGATGGTGAAGGCCCTCAATCCGAGCCAGCCTACTTCGATGGCGGTAGCGATGTGAAAGTCGACCTCGGTGAAGCCAAGCCTGGAACCTACATTTTCGCTCCAATTCCCGTGAAACGCTCCTTCTGGCTTGCCGGCGACCGAATGATGTACCTCCGCATTCCTTCAATCGAGATCAAGGAAGGCGAAGACGTCGCAAAAATCGAGCCGAAAAAAGGCGCTCTGCCTAACTACCAAAAGATGTTCCTCTATCCCTCTGGTACGGCCCTAGTCGCCGCACTCATGCTCCTCCTCTTCTTCTTCCCCCCAGCAACCGCAGGCGGCGAAAAGAAACCACCCACCGCCATGGCGCATTAAAAAAACGCCCTGGCGCATCTCGAACCGAAACGGAGTCACTCGGATGCGTATGACGGTGCAAAAGTTGTTTTTGATTTTAGGCGTGATCCTTTCGATCGCGCCTTCGATTGGCGCAGACGAACCGCTTCAAACCGGCTTCGCCTCAGCGGACATCACCCCCACCGTCGCCAAAGACGCCAAACCCGTCTGGCTCGCCGGCTATGGCCCCGGCCGCCAGGCCACCGGCGTCCACGACCCCCTCTTCGCCCGCGCAGTTTTCCTCAAGCATGGCGATCAAAAAATCGCCCTCGTTTCCGTCGACCTCGTCGGCCTTCAACTACCCGCCGTGCAAGAAGTCCGCAAGCGCCTCCCCGGCTTCTTGCACATCACGGTCGCCAGCACCCACAGCCACGAAGGCCCCGACGTCATCGGCATCTGGGGCCGCACTCCCTTCAACCGCGGCGTCGATGATGACTACCTCGAGAAAGTCATCAGCGGCATCGTCGCAGCTGTGAGCGCAGCCGAAGAATCCGCCGAGCCCGTCACAGTCCGCTACGGCGAAGCCCACGACGAAACGCTGGTCGGCGACAGCCGCCTCCCCAAAGCCAAAGACGACAAGCTCGCTGTTCTCAAATTCACGAGTGTCGCGACCGGAAAACCCGCCGTCCTCCTCGTCGCCTGGAGCTGTCACCCCGAAGCGATGGGCTCCAAAAACACCCTCGTCACCGCCGACTTCCCCGCCGCCACCGTCTCGACACTCGAAAAACACTATAGCTGCCCCGTCGCTTACTTCTCTACCGCCGTCGGCGGACTCATGGGCCCACCCGACGAACGAATCTACAGTGACAAGAAAGTGGAACTCAAGGAAGGCGACTGGGAATACGCCCGCCTCCTTGGCGAAGAAGTCGCTAAGCTCGCCATCAAAGCAATTGACGACGCCAAGGAAACCAAACTCACACCCTTCGCCGCCCAATCGCAAACGATCTACATCCCAATCGACAACCGCCTCTATCGCCTCGCCCGCATCCTCGGCGTCCTCAAACGCGGCGGCTTCACCTGGAAAAATGACTTTCACATCAAAGGCGACCCCGCCCGCTCCGACCCCAAAGCCGATATGGCCGTCGAAACCGAAGTCGGCTGCCTCCGCCTCGGCGAACTCCATCTCCCTCTCATCCCCGGCGAGATCTACCCCGAGCTCGTCTACGGAAAATTCCAAGACCCGGTAGAACCCAACGTCGATTACCCTGACGCCCCACTAGAAAAACCGGTCGCCTCTCTTCTCCCCGGCCCCAAGTGGATTCTCCTCGGCCTCGCCAACGACGAACTCGGCTACCTCATCCCCAAACGCCAATGGGACCAAGACCCACCCTACGCCTACAGTCGCGCCTCCAGCCAATATGGCGAAATCAACGCCTGCAGCTGCGACGCTGGCCCCTTCGTCTTGGCAGCTCTAGCCGAGTGCATCGAGATGCTCGAAAACACCTCAAAAAAATAAAAAATCGCCCCTTGTTCGGTCACCGCGTAATAGATCGGGATAAAGGTCGCGCGGGTTCCCTTGTTCACTCCCCCCCATTCGTCACCATTCCCAAGAGCCCACTCGAATGAACGAACGGTACGAATGATCCATGCCCATCAGTGTCCAGCCGTGATTTAGGGCATCTTCATCGCTGATAAATCGGCAACAGCGACCGATCGAGCTGCAGCATCGTCAAATTCATCGACGTGATATAGATTGGCCCCACATTGCCCGTCCAACTCCCATCCGCCGCCTGCTCGCCGACGATCTTTTCATAAAGCCGATCGCGAAACGGCCCCCACTCCGCGTCCCCCTTGCGATACACCACCTGCGAGTAATAGAGAAACGTGTAATGCCAATGCCCAAACGCCCCCGCGCCCTCAGTCAGCCCATGCAAGTTCTTCTTGGCATAGTCATACATCTCGGGCACCTGCTTGTCGTCGAGTGCGCCCGCGTCATAGAGCGCCGCGATCGAGGCCGCCGTAATCGCCGGGCGCGACGTCCCCAAATTCTTCGAGCTATAAGAAATCCCCCCATCCGCGTTTTTGCAGCCGATGATGTACTTTTTCGCCCGGTCGATCACTTCCTTCGCCACCGCGATCCCCGCATTGCGACAGGCGCGTAACCCCTGCACCTGCGTGATCGTGGTCGAGCCCTCGTCAAAATCGTTTCCATCCTTCGCGCTCATATACCCCCAGCCGCCCGCCGAGGTCTGAGCCTTCGCACAAAAATCGACCCCCTTCGTCAAAACGTCGACCAGCTTTTCCCGCCGCTCGATATCCTCCTCCTCGCCCAGCACCTGCGACAAAAAGAGCATCGAGAACCCGTGGCCATAGGTGTAGCGATTATCCGAGACAGGATCGCCAATCAGGCCATTCTTCCGCGACTGGTCGCAGATGTAGGTAACCGCATTGCGGATCTGCTTGGCATAGGGCCCCTGCGTCGTGGTCGAGCCCGACGCGGTAAGCGCGACGCCCGCCAGCGCCGTCATCGCGGTGGGATAGTTGCTCGCCGTCCAATGTCCGCGCTTCGACTGGGTTTTCGCGACCCACTTG
>JBKJSI010000303.1:0-18553 GCA_046595915.1 Pirellulaceae bacterium | reverse complement strand
GCCGGTGATGTGACGCTCCAAGAGATGGATAAGATCAACAACGGAATGACCGAAAATCAAGTGCTGAAAATCATCGGTCACCCCAAACGCCGCTACACGGACGAAGGGAAGGACCACTAGGAATATTCCTGGCACACTGGACCGATGTATAACGGCGGCTTTGTAATTCGATTTGATGATCAGGGCCGCGTCGAGGTCGTGCTTCAGTAGCAACAAAATGGCGTACAGCCGCCGGCAGCTACTCCCCATCGCACTAAACTAAGCCCACGAGATTTCGTAACAAGCAACCAAGCGCAATGCGAAACTCAATCCAACTCCCCCTGACACTCGTCACCATCGGCGTGCTGTGCGTCTGCTGCCTATTAACGATGCCGCAAACCAAGATACTACAGCCGCCTGGCCGGCCCAGCGCTAAAAAGCCGTCCATCAAAGACGCCATTGTCTGGAAAGACTGCACTCCAGCCGACCTCGAAAAACTTCCTGACAACCAAAACCACATCGTCATCGTCGCCGGAGATTGGACCCTTACAGGCTGTTTTGGCGATGTTCGAAATCGCATCGAAACTCCAGCCCTTCGAAAATTAGTCTCGCGCGACTCAATCCATTGCTGGCACTGTGACATAACCGCCGAAGTCGACGCTCAGTATTTCTTCGAAACGGCAACCCGACTTCAAATCGACCACCGTCACATGGCGCCACACGTTCTCCTAAAGCGAGGCAAAGACTGGGCATTCAGCCCACTCCGCGGTGATACCGTGAACTTGGATTCAACACAAAAGCTAATCCACGCAGCCTTCGCCCCAAATACAAATAGCCTCATCGATCTCCGCGCCCTGTCGCAAGAAATGCTCGCCCAGCAAGAGAAAGAGCTTGAGCAACAGCACGCTGCGGCCAACTCACCACAATTTGATTTCGGTCTTAAGCAGATCCAAGAACCAAAGCTGCAGGCCAAGTATTATCTTCTCGAAGGCGGCAAACAGGGCGTGCTCGAGGTCAAGTTGGACCTGCACGGCTGGGAAACCTTCGCCATGACACATCCCAAAGGCAGCATCGGCATTCCCATCACCATTCGGCTCGACAAACCGAAACAAAAAATCGAGCCCCCCAAGGGACTCAAATCAATCGGCCCCTGGACGCCTGACAATCCGCCAAGAATCGAGACCTGGGAAAGCTATAAGCTATTGGTACACCGAGGAACCATCACCTGGCGAGCAAGATTCACCATCGCCGAGGGAGTCGACGCCTCAACCTGGAATTTCAAAATCTATTTCAACGGTCAATTCGTCAACGACAACTCTGCGATGCCGATCAAGGAAACAATCCCAGTCACCTTCGCAGGCGCAATCAAAAAAGAAGAGCTAGAAAAATTGCCACCTCCTCCACCTCAACAAAAGAGCAAGTAGCCGCACCACCTTCCCCCTTCGTGCCCTTCGTGGCTTAGTGGTGAAAAGTTACTAATAATTTACAAGCGACAATCAACCCGCACCCGCAACCCATTCTCACTTGCAACCGCGCCCGTTCTTCGCCACCAACCGCCACCGTCGCCAACAATCACGAGAGCCCGCCACCACCGCCACCCGCCACCAACTTTCGCTCCAGAAGCCAACGCACCGACACGGCCCAGTGTGCCCCTCCAAACTTGCGCGCCAGTGGTGCGCACCGCCTGAGAGCGCGCAGGACTACAAGACTACAAGTTTGGAAAAACAAGCCATTTTTCACCGCCCACAAACGCCCGCCCGCATCTCAAGTAAACTAAGCCCCCACCGCCAGGGAGCCCGCCCATGCCCATTCCGCCCAAGCTACTTCTCCTTTTCCTGCTCCTCTGCGCATTTTCTCTGCGCCCCTCCGCGTCCTCTGCGGTGAATCAAGAACCCCAGCGAAAAGACACGCCCGACGGCGACTACGCCGGCGAACTCCCCCGCATCCCCCCCACCCAGCCCCCACAGGCCGCTAAAAAATTCACCCTCGCCCCCGGCTTCCGCATCGAACTCGTCGCCAGCGAACCACAACTCGCCAGCCCCGTCGCCATGGCCTTCGACGAAAGCAACCGCCTCTACGTCATCGAAATGCGCGACTACTCCGAGCAAGACAAAGAGCACCTAGGTCGCATCCGCCTCCTCGAAGACCGCGACGCCGACGGCCACTACGAAACCGCGAGCATCTACGCCGAAAATCTCTCCTGGCCCACCGCGATCCTCTGCTACGACGGCGGAGTCTTCGTCGGCGCCGCCCCCGATATCCTCTACCTGAAGGACGCAAACGGCGACGGCCGCATCGACGAAAAAAGTGAAGCCGAACGCCGCGTCATCTTCACCGGCTTCGGCCGCTCCAACGTCCAAGGCCTCATGAACTCATTCCAATGGGGCCCCGACAACCGCGTCTACGTCGCCGTCAGCTCCAGCGGCGCCCAACTTAAAAAGCCCGGCGCGGACGAAGTCCTCCTCGACCTCCGCGGGCGCGACTTAGCCTTCGACCCGCGCTCCGGCCGATACGAATCGATCGCCGGCGGGGCCCAACATGGCATGACCTTCACGAAATGGGGCGAACGCCTCGTCTGCAGCAACAGCGACCACCTGCAATGGATCGCCTACGACGACTCGCACGCCGCGAAAAATCCTTTCCTCCCCGCCCCACCCGCCCGAGTCAGCATCGCCGCCGACGGCCCCCAAGCCGAAGTGTTTCGAACCAGCCCCGTCGAACCGTGGCGAGTAGTCCGCACCCGCCTCCGCGCCACCGGCGTAGTCCCCGGCCTAGTAGAAGGCGGCGGCCGCGCCGCCGGCTACTTCACCGGCGCAACCGGCGTCACCGCAGTCACCGGAACCGCGTTCGATGGCGTGTCCCCTGAAGGCACTGACACAGAGTGGGCAGTCATCGGCGACGTCGGCAGCAACCTCGTGCACCGCAAAAAGCTCATCATCGAAAACGGCATGCTAAAAGGCGTCCGCGTCGACGAAAAAAGCGAACTCCTCACGTCGAGCGACAACTGGTTCCGCCCCGTGCAATTCGCAAACGGCCCCGACGGCGCCCTCTACATCCTCGACATGTACCGCGAGGTCATCGAACACCCCGCCAGCCTCCCGCCCGCCATCAAAAAACACCTAGACCTAACCAGCGGCCGCGACCGAGGAAGAATCTGGCGCCTAGTAAAGAGCGACTTCAAACGCCAACCCCCGCGCGACCTTGGAAAGCTGACCACGCCCGACCTAATCACCTCCCTAAGCGACCCCAACGGCTGGACCCGCACAACCGCCTCGCGCCTCCTCTACGAGCGGCAAAAATACGAGCAAGACCGCAACGAAATCATCGCCGCCCTCCGAACCGCCGCAACAAGCGAAGCCCAACCGCCCATCGCGATGTTCCACCTACTCAACATCCTCGCCGCAACCCACACCGAAACCGAAGCCGCAGACGACCTGCTAGGCAAACTCCCCGTGAAAGCGGTCGCGAAGTGCCTCGAAAGCCCAACCGCAGACCTGCGCCTAGCAGCCTCACGCATCTGCGAAAAAAGAATGCACCTCCACCTTGTGCCGCAACTCGTAAAACTGCTCGCAGACGAAAACTCACTAACCCGCCGCAGCGCCGCATTCGCGCTGGGATCGGTCGAATCCAACCTCGTAATGCAGCCCCTCGCAAAACTGGCGAAACGCGACACCGAGAACGAATTGACTCGTTACGCAATCGCCTGGGGTTTCAAAGAAGAGCCCGGCATTTTCCTCGCGGAACTGATGCGCGATGAAAAGTTCGCCAGAAGCCCAGCGAGCAAGGAATGGATAAAATCGCTCGGCGCGGAGCTGGGTGCGAACCTCGCCGCCTCGGCGCCCCTGCGTAGCCAAGTCAACCAAGCGCTAACGCGAGGAGTCGTCTCCTTGGACGGCACGATGACAGCCGAACAGCGCATCGACAACCTCGATGCTGCGTGCGCGCTGCTCAAATCGCTGTTCCGAAAAGATCAACTCCTCGCTGGCGAACTCATGACCGCATTGTCGCCCGTAGAAGGGAGTGAACTGGCCTTTCGCCTGCATGAAGCGACCGACGGTGAGTCGAGTAGTTTTCTGCAGTCCTATCTGGCGACAGTCCGCGGCATCGTCACGGACAAGCAGCACGCAATCAAAACCCGCGCAAAATGGATCGAACAACTGAGACTCAGCGAGTTTGTGGATGAGAAGCAATTGCTGGGCGAATTGTTCGCGATCGACACCGCACCAGAGCTGCAACTTGCGGCGATCGATCTGCTCGGCGCTTATCGCGATGTGGAAATCGCGCCTTGGATCATCGAAAAATGGCCCGGCATGACGCCCACGATGCGCGATCGCGCGGCGCAAATCCTTGTTTCCAGAGCTTACTGGATTAACGCGCTTTTCGTCGCGCTCGAACGCAAAGAAATTCTGGCTCAAGACATTCCCGCCGCTGCCCGAACCATGCTCGCCCAACATCCCGAGGAGAGTGTCCGCCTTCGCTCGCAAGACTTCTTCGTCCGCACCACTAGCCGCGAAAAAGAGGCGATCATGGCCGTTTACACCGAGCGCCTCAGCGGCGGCGGCGATCCCGCGAAAGGCAAGCCGCTCTTCGCGAAACACTGCTCCGCCTGTCATCAACTCGAAGGCGTCGGCAACGCCACCGGCCCGAATCTCGCCACAATGAAAGCCCGCGGCGCGGCGACGATTCTGACGAACGTCATCGATCCCAACCGCGAGGTCTTGCCGCAATATCTCAGCTACGTGATCGAACTAACCGACGGGCGGATCCTCAGCGGCATGATCGAATCTGAATCACCGACCACAATCGTCCTAAGAAGAGCCGACGGCCAAAAAGAGCCCGTGCAGCGAGTAAGCATCGAGTCACTGCGAAGCACCGGCCAATCGCTCATGCCCGAAGGCCTCGAAAAACAGCTCGACCAAGCGGCCATGGCCGACCTGCTCGCCTACCTGATGAAAGCGGAGTAAGCCACTTGGCCAACGTGTTTTGGACGTTCCTCTCCGCCTTCACGCTCGTGATCACCACGACTCTCGCAACGATCGTCATGCGCGGGCGTCGCAAAGTGCGGCACCTCAAAGACAGCTTGCCCGAACTCCCATGCCTGCCCGATGGTTCTCCAAGGCACTGGCCCAGCGTCACGATCATTGTTCCCGCCCGCAACGAAGAAATCCACGTCGCAACCGCAGTCAAATCACTGCTCGTGCAAGACTATGACGACTACGAGGTACTCGTCGTCAACGACCGCTCGACCGATCAAACTGGCCCGATCCTGCATGCCCTCGCGACAACCGAGCCGCGATTGACCGTCGTCGATGTCGAGACCCTCCCCGAAGGCTGGCTCGGAAAAAACCACGCCCTCCACTTTGGCGCGAGCAAAGCGCGCGGCGATCTCCTTCTCTTCGCCGACGCCGATGTTTCGATGGCGCCGAGCGTCCTCAAGCGATCGGTCGGATTTCTAATCCGCGAAGACCTCGACCACCTGCCGATCGCGCCTGACGTTGTGATGCCCAACTGGTTTCTCGACTCGTTCGTGCTCACGTTTTTCATGTGCTTCAACAGTTACTTCCTGCCCTGGAAGGCGAAAGACCGCAAAAGCAAAGCTTATGTCGGTGTTGGCGCCTTCAACATGGTCCGCGCGGGTGTCTTCCGTGGCTTAGGCGGGCTCTCGCGCATCAAAATGCGTCCCGACGACGACGTGATGCTGGGGCGACTCGTCAAACACAACGGCTTCAAGCAAGAAATCCTCTACAGCGGCGACCTGATTTCCGTTCCCTGGTACCCCTCCGTCAGCGAAGTGATTCACGGCCTGATGAAAAACGCCTTCTCCGGCCTCAACTACAACCCCTGGCTGCTCGTCAGTTCGTCCGCACTCGCAACGACCTGCCTGGTAGTCCCCTTCTTCGCCGTCTGGTTCGTGGGCAGCCCCGCGCGATGGCTTTACATCGCCTCACTCATCGCGATCCTAGCAATGATGGTCGACGTGGCCCGCGCCGCCAACAAACGCCCTTGGGTCGTGGTCGCCTTCCCCATCACAATCTTGCTCTTGGTCTACATCCAATGGCGGGCGATGCTTCTGACCTATTGGCAAAACGGAATCGTGTGGCGCGGGACGCATTATCCTCTCTCGGAACTACGCGCAAACAGTGTGGAAGTCGCCTAAACTATGGTCATGTGATGAGCTGGTATACGCGAGATTATGGAATCGGCGAATATATGAGTTCTACAGAATTGACAGCGGGAAGATTACTTGGAGAGCTCGGGGAACGCGACACACAAACAGAGACCTTCCTTATTAACAATTACCATAAACACTTATTTCGTGTTTGCGCCGGCGGCTTTTTGGCATTTGCTTTGATCTTTCCTTTTTGCCGAATGACGCCCCAATCACCACTTGCAAAAAGCCCGCAAATGAAAGCCGCTTCCCTTGCGGTAATTTGTTCTGGCTTCGTCATTGCCTCTATCACTTGCATTTGGCTATCCAACCTCCACCAGAGAAATGCAGTTACCATCGATAAGGACGGAGTATGGTATGCCTGTCTCAGCAAGAAGAAGCTAATCCCTTTCTCTGCGATTTCGGAGATGCGCGTGCGAAATTCGCAATATCGAATTGACTTGATAGATCAAAACGGAGAACTTCTAATGTACCTGGATGTTCATCTGCTTGGACTGCAGCGACTTATTGATCAGATATGGGAGCGGGTTCCCATTGGCGCCAGAATGACCGCGGCGGGAAAAGAAGTCAGCAGAAAGCAGTGAGTTGACAATCTTGGAGGCAAGACCGGACTTTTGAGGCGATGGAACGAGAGATTCCCGCTGGATCAGAATTGCAAATTGTAATTGCAACGGAAGTGCTTGCGATTTAAGTACGAGCGCATTATTTGCCTTTCCCCAAATCTTTGATCTGCTCCAACCCGCGCGTTTCTTGAATCTGAAGCGTCGGCGTACCATCTTGCTTGCCGAAGAGAATGATGCCGCCATTGGCGTTATCGGCATCCATCAAAATCCGAGTCTTGCCCGCATCGTCAACAATGCGAACCTCGCGGCACTTAATTTCGTTGCGCTGAAATAAATACTCATACTGCGACCGAAACCCCATCGCCAAAGACCAGACGAGTAGCGGATAAACGACCCAGCGTTCACGATTATTCATAGGGGCTCCGAAAACCGCCGGTGCGGCGAGGGGGATTTTTTATTGTGGCTCAAAGGGGCGCATCGCGGCAACGGCGGCCGCGCCTTCGACGAGCGCGGCTTCGATGTCGCCCGTGACTACCGTCGTCCAAGTTGAGAAGCCGGTTGCTTTGAGTTGGTCATTTAGGACTGATGGAATTTCTGACTGGGCAGGTTCGTCTGTGAGGTAAATCACGAGTTGTGGCGGAAAAACGCTCTGCTGACTTGAGCCATACGTCGTTACGTATTCTTTCGCGGTTGGAGTCTCGCCGCTGGTTACTTGTTCAAGGAAGGGGGCGCCGGAGCGGCGGGCGATTTCGAGGGCGAAATCGCGGTTTTGGGTTGGGTTCTCGCCGGCGATGGCGATGATTCTTGGTTGGCGATCGAGGTGGGCGAAAAGTTCGGCAACGGTGAATTGAAAAATTGGGTGCAGGAGGTCGCCTGCGAGTTCGGCGGCGGGCGCGAGGGCGAAACGGCGGTAGTGGAAACGGGGGTGGGGCAGCGTTAGTGTTTCGCTGGTGATGAAGACTGGTTTTCCGTGGCCGGTTTCAAAATCTTCGTAGAGGAGTAGATCGAGATCGATTTCGCGGGGGCCCCAGTAATCGGTGCGGATGCGCCCGAGGGCGGATTCGATGTTATGTAGTTGCGCGAGGACTTCGTGAGGCGGAAGGTCGACTTCGAGGAGGATCGCGCCGTTTTGGAAGGAGGGTTGATCGGTTGGGCCGCCGACCGGAGTGGTGCGGTTGAGACGGCCCGCACAGATGACGCTGATTCCCGGGAATGCGTGCAGGCGCGAAATGGCGTCGAGGTATTTTTCTTCCGGCGAACCGAGGTTGGCACCGAAGCTGACTAGTGCGAGTCCCATGATTTGGGAATTGTAGACGAGGAAGCGGATGACGGCGCGAATGGGGTGGCGGGCCGCAGCGTGAAGTTGTTTTTCGCTTCGCTCAAAGTGTCCGTCGGCGGAGCGACCGACCTACGGAATGACCGTCGAGAACCGTCCTTGAAAATGAAAAAAACTGGGGGGGCGTCCAATCCACGCGAGCCAATGACTGCTTCGCGCCGGCGGATTCCCTCGAGTGCCGCGCCCCTAGTCCAAAATCTACTCGTATCGAACGCTTTGCCGCCGTACGCCGACAATGTCGGCTGAGACATCAAAAGACACCCGGCAAAACTCCATCTCCACCGGGCATGCTTCTGATCAATAGACGTAACTGGCTGCTCTTCAAATACTTGCAAGGTTTCAATTCGAGCAACCGAGTCGACGTTTTATGTGCAAAACGTGTCGGTATTTTGCCGATGGGAGGGGAGTTGTCAAGCACTAAGTGACCTTGAATCTTTCAAACTTTCCCAAATCGTCAATTCACTTTAATCGTCGATGTGTGAGCGCCGGCAATTGGGCTCGAAATCGGGCCTGCGATTCAAAATCGAGATCCGCGTAAATCACCATCTCATCATCTTCGGGCGCTTCCGCCAAAATTTCTCCTTGCGGGTCCACGATCATCGAATGTCCGTAACTGCGCCGCTGCACATCATGCCACCCAAATTGATTGGCCGCGAAAACGAATGCCTGATTCTCAATTGCGCGGGCGCGAACCAGCACTTCCCAATGTCGCTGCCCGGAAAACCATGTAAACGCGGACGGCGCGCCAATCATCGTACATCCCGCCGCCGACAGCTCGCGATACAGCTCCGGAAATCGCAAGTCGTAACAAATCGAAAGCCCCAGTTTGCCCCAAGGTGTTTCGGCAAAGGATGTCTTGTCCCCAGGCGAAAAAATCGCCGTTTCACTCGATGCTCTGAGTTCACCGCTTTCAGGCGCAAAGAGGTGCATCTTCCGATACGCGGCGACGGCTACGCCGCGGGGATTAAATACTTGCGAAGTGTTGTAGACGCGGCGCGGCTCTGATTCCAATTCGCACGTGCTGCCACCCAAAAGCCAAGCCTGGCGGCTCTTCGCCATCGCAGAAAGCCTAGCCGTCGATAGGCCCACCAGCTGTGTCGCATTCTCTGCCGCCGCTTCCAAATCGCCATATTCAGCGAATAACTCAGGCAAGATGATCAGCTGCGCGCCGGTCTCCGCCGCTTGATTTACGAGCCCTTCCGCACGCTTCCAGTTATTTGCAGCGTCGGCGCCGGCCCACATTTGGATCACTGCGACACGTAAGATTTCGTACATCTGTTTTTTTCTTTACCTTGGCTTGTCTGCTTCGCGGCAGCTCGGGCTCGACCAACCGCCTTGCTCTAAGCAAGATAGATTAACGCGCAATCGTGATGTCCGACAAACGCCCTCGCCGCTTCGCGTCGCTGTGACGCCCTTTTCGTGAAAACTCCTGTGCCCGTGAACCCAGGCCCAAGTCAAGCTATACCCATAGCAGTGCAAGCGACCGCCGCTTCCTCCATGCGACTGGCACTTTTGAGCCAGCTATTCGTGCAGGCGCTAAGCCTATCGGCAATCAGCGTGCAAATGCGGCTCGTTCCGCATGCCGATTTTGCGATCTTCGGCCTCGCGGTGTTGCTCGTCGAGTTTCCGCGCATGCTTACCACCATGGGCGTCGGCGCTGCGGTCGTCCAAAAAGAGCAGATCCACGCCGATGAGTTGAGCTTTCTCTTTTGGCTCAATCAAGCATTCGGCATTTTCGCGATGCTCGCCAGCATTCTGGCCGCTCCATTGCTCATGCAACCGGGCGATGCCGCCGGCCTCCTTCCTGTCACCATTGCACTCGCCAGCGGTTCTCTTTTTGCTGCTCTAGCTCGAGTTCCGCAGGCGATCTTGGAACGAGAACTTCGCATCGGCATCATCGCCCGCAGTCAATGGATCTCGATGGGAGTTGCCTCCGCTACCAGCATCGCGCTCGGCTTCGCTGGCTTCCGAATTTGGGCGCTGGTCGCTCATCAATGGATTGAACTCGTGATTTTCTCACTCATTTTGTGGCCCAACATTCCTTGGCGCCCTTCGCGCCCATCGTGGCGAGGATATTCGGCGGACCTGTTTCATTATTCCAATGCCTTCACGCTCAGTCAGTGGATTCATTGGCTCGGCCAGCGTTTTGATCGCTACTGGCTTTGGCGACTGCTCGCGTCAACTTCCGTTGGACTCGAATGGATCGGCCTCTACACGCAAACGATGAATCTCATCCTTCGTCCCGCGCTGATGTTGACCGGCCCGCTCACAGGAATTCTCCTTAGCGCGCTCTCACGAACTTATGGCGACAAACATGCTCTCGACGGACTCTTGCGATCGGTGCTTCGCCTGGCGGCGATCTTACTTTGCCCCGTCTGCTTCGGCTTGATCGCCACTGCTGATGAATCGCTCTATTTGCTCGGCGGCCAAAAATGGCGGCCCGCCGCAGCAATTCTCGCTGCGATGGGGCTTATTATGGTCGCCCGCGCCGCGATCAATCTTGCCGTAATCGCGCTTTCGGCCAGCGGAAAGCCGCGCATCATTCTCACCAGCGCTATCGCCGCTTCGTTGGCGCTAGTCATTGCCGCGATCGTCGCGCCTGCAATCGCGAATTACTACGCCGCCGGCCCCGAAAGCACCACGATTGCGATGGCAATTGGCCAAACCATCGCGACCGTCGGGTTCGTCCTCTTGCCGATGCTTTGGCTCTGCTCCCGCGCCCTTCAAACGCCTTTTACATCCTTCATTCAACCCTGGCTCAAACCTGTCATCGTCTCCGCTTTCATGGCCGCAGTCGTTTGGGGCGCCAAACAATTGCCGTTGCCTTGGGATTCAATCCCTATCCTCGCCCGACTTGCGGCACTAACGCTATCAGGGGCTGCGATCTACTCGGCGCTGATGGTCCCAGACCTTCGTTGGGCGTTGACCTTTGTTCGCCAAGGCAGGTTTGCGGCGAACGACGAAGAGTGACCGAGTGCACATTCAGCCCTGAAGTGATTGGGAGCGATTCAACCTGACGTATTAATTGGATGGGCGATTTACTCGAACTAACTGCCCTTGAAGATCTTCAAACGCTGCGATTGCTTCGTGGATGCGTGCCGCTTGCCTAGTGAAGTGAGCGTCGACCGTACAAACAATGATTCCCGCATGTTGTGGATTTTCACGATGCAATCGCACGAAATCCTTGCGATTGAGAGTGATGATGGCCCGTTGTTCACGAATCGCCCAGTTCAAAGCATCAGGATCGCTTGCCGCCTCACCGCCATGTCCATGTTCTTGAATCGTTACGACATCATGTCCTAGCCGTCGAAGCTCCTCGACGACCGGCAAGGGAAAATTCTCATTCGAATAGAGCTTGGCCAAACGAATTCTCAACTTCAAGCCGCTTCATTGTCCCGAATCGCATCACTCATTTCTTGGCGATGCTGGTCTGCATAAGACCAAGCTTGCACTAAATCGGCTGCCTTGATTGTTGGATAGCTGCGCAAGATATCGATCTCGGAGACACTCTCGCGACGCATTTGCTCTAGTGTCCAAACTGGAATTCGCGTCCGGATGAGTCGCGCCGCTCCGCCACAGACATTCGGTGTCGCGACAATCGAGGGGTGATCCAATCCGGCCCCCTGTCGTTGCTGCGGCGATAGGTCACGCCAGAGGCGAACGGCAATCTCTTCGCGCGCAATCGGATCGAGACCGGCGATCTGTTCGAGGATATTTCCAGGTTCGGGCATATCGCGACTTTCAATCAAAAACCTATTGGTATTCTACCATGAGATTGTTCTCAGGATTACCAAAAAAGATTGCCTCTTGCACCTGCCCACTATTGAACCGAAATCGTAAACTGCCAGCATGCTCGCCAAACGAATCATTCCCTGTCTCGACGTTCACCTCGGCCGCGTCGTCAAAGGCACCAACTTCGTCAACCTTCGCGATGCCGGCGATCCCGTCGCCGTCGCGGCCCGTTACGAGCAAGAAGGCGCCGACGAGCTCGTCTTTCTTGATATCACGGCCAGTCATGAAGATCGTCAAATCATGCTCGAAGTGGTCAGCCGGACCGCCGAGCAGGTTTTTATGCCCCTCACTGTCGGCGGCGGGATTCGGACGCTCGAAGATATTCGGGCGCTCTTGTCGGCAGGGAGCGATAAGGTTTCGATCAATTCGGCCGCCTGCAAAAACCCGGAATTCGTCCGCCAAGCCTCCCGACGATTTGGCGCCCAGTGTATTGTGGTGAACATCGACCCAAAACGGATTGTGAAAGACGGCAAAACTGTTTTCGAGGTCCATATCAATGGTGGCCGCGTCCCCACGGGCCTGGAAGCCGTCGCTTGGGCCAAACAGGTCGAAGAGCTCGGAGCGGGCGAAATTGTCCTCACTAGCATGGATCGCGACGGGACCAAGGATGGCTACGACCTGGAAATCACCCGCGCCGTCTCGGAAGCGGTTTCGATTCCAGTGGTGGCCAGCGGGGGAGCGGGTAAGCCGGAGCACTTGGCGGACGCAATTCTCCTCGGAAAAGCCGACGCGGCTCTTGCGGCCAGCATTTTTCACTTCGGCCAGTACACAATTCGCGAAACAAAAGAGCTTTTAGCCCAGCGCGGAATCGCCATACGGGTGTAGGGAAAGACAATTGCAATTACACTAGGGAACTTTGGTGAACCGCTCGCGTCGTGAGCGCGCCGCCAAATTGCGGTTGTCGTCACTTCCGGTTTATCCAAGAGACGCCGACGCCCCCTCACTTCAGGGGGTCAATAGAGCCCTGCACCCAAACGCAAAGAGAAATCCGCCATGGGGCATTCCGCTTCTCCCGCGCCAGTGGTGATCGCCGCTGCGGCGCCTTCTGCTGACGACTTGATCAATCGAATGTCCTCCGATCTCGTTGAGATCGAGGTCAACAAATTTTTCAGGGCGCTGGTGAAACTAGAGGGCAGCGACTTGCACATGAAGGTGGGTCGCCCGCCCAATGTGCGCATTCGCAATGAACTTCGCCCGCTGAACTATGCGCCGATTAATCAGCGCGAAATGGCACAGCTGCTGGTGCCGATGATGAGTGAACGCGGGCGACGCATTTTTGATGAAGAAGGGGGCGCCGACTTTGCGCATGGTTGCGAAGTCGATGGCGTCGTGTGGCGCTTTCGTGTGAACATCCTGCAACAAAATGGCTGTATGGGTCTCGTTGCACGTCGCATTAATAACAAGATTCCCGATTTCAAGGGTTTGTTTCTCCCAGCCTCCATCGAGTCTCTCTGCCACTATGACCAAGGCATGGTGCTCTTAGCTGGCGTGACCGGCTCCGGAAAAAGCACCACGATCGCTTCGATGCTCGATTACATCAATCAGCGTGAGCGGGTGCATATCCTCACGCTTGAGGATCCGATCGAATTTATCTTCACCGAAGACAAGGCGATCATTAATCAGCGCGAAGTCGGAATCGACGTGAAGGACTTTAAGATCGGTATGAAACACGCGGTCCGCGAAGATCCCGACGTGATGCTCGTGGGCGAAATGCGCGATGAGGAAACATTCATGACGGCGATTCACGCGGCTGAAACAGGTCACTTGGTGTTTGGAACGATCCACGCCTCCAGCGCTCCGTCGACGATTGGTCGTATTCTCGACTTGTTCCCCGAGGCGATGCATCGCGCGATTCGCAGCGCGATCGCGTTTAACATGCGAGGCATCGTCGCTCAGAAGTTGCTCAAATCGATCAAGCCGGGTGTGCCGCGCGTGCCGACCTGCGAAATCATGATTTTCACCTCGATGATTCGAAAACTCGTGCTTGAGCATATGGACGAAAAGCTCGGCGATGCGATTCGCATTGGCGAGGCGGATGGTATGCAAGATTTCACGATGAGTCTCAAACAACTCGTGGATGATCAACTGATCGATCGCCCGCAGGCGTTCGAAGTGGCGCCTAACCTTGATGCGCTCAAAATGCTGCTCAAGGGCATCAATGTTAAACAACCTGGGATTCTGTAAATGCGTCGAATTGCGCTCGCTTCAGCCCTTGGGGTGGTGGTCGTCCTCTGCCTGGCGGATACTCTGCTCGCGCAAGAAGGCTGGCCGCCGTTTTACAACGGCAATACGGCCGATCCTCACTTCTTGCCGCGCGGACCGGGCTTCTATTTCAGTATTTGGAAAGTGGTGCTGAGCTGGCTCACGTTTTTGATCTATGTCCGCTGCACGGACTGGGTCAATCGTGATGTCTACGACGTGGGCGATAAGATCGGGCTGCAACCCGCTCTTTGGAATAGCGTTTGTATGTATCCCTTTCCCGTCGTGCTGTTCGCGGTCTGGGCGATCCCAATGGGAATGGCGTTTTGGCTTGGTTACTTATTAATGGTGGTGGCCGCTGTGCTACCGATGTTCCTCTACGTTTTCCAGCGCAATCCAAAGGTGAACGAAGCGGAAAAAGTCTTCACCGCACAGCATTTGAAGGACTGGTTCAAAGGCGGCAAGAAGGGCCCACGACGCCCGGCCTGGGATCTTGGTCCCCCGATCGATTTTGTGCCGATGGGGGCCGTAGGTGAAACCGCCAATCAGGCCAACTTGATTGCAGCACGTTCCAAGCCCGCTTATGTCCCTGTGAAGGAACTTCTTGGCGACGCTCTCTATCGCCGAGCAAGCAAGTTGTTACTCAACTACACCGCGCAGCAATGTGATGGCAAAATCGAAATCGACGGCGTGCTATATGATTTGCCGCCGCGCCCGCGCGATGTGGCGGACGGAATGTTGGAGATCCTCAAGCAACTTTGCAATTTGAATCCGATTGATCGCCGCAACAAGCAAGAAGGAAAGTTTCGCGCCGATTTCAATGGCCAAAAATGGTTCGTCAGCATCAAGTCGCAAGGCATCCCTACCGGCGAACGTGTCGAAATCCTCATCCAAAACCGGGTAGATCCATTCAAGAGCGTAGAAGACCTCGGGATGCGCGAGAAGACCCGCGATTCGGTCAAGGAATTGCTCAACACCGGCAAGGGTTTTTTCTTTTTCTCATCGATGCCCGGCGATGGCCTTTCGTCGATGGCTCAAAATTCGACGCGGCTGGCCGATCGATTGCTCCGTGACTATGTCGCGGTCGAGGAACAATCGCGGCCTGAGCCTGTGGTTGAAAACATGGAAGTGAACAAATTCAACGCAGCGGTGGGGGAGACGCCCGACAAGATTCTCCCCAAGATGCTGCTGAAAATGCCCGACGCAATTTTTGTGCGCGAGCTGACGAACTCAGAGACGCTGAACCTCCTACTCGAACAAGTCAACACTCAAAATCGCCAAGCGCTGACGCTGATGCGGGCTCGCGACGCAGCGGAAACGCTCGTTCAAGTTCAAGCAAAGTTCAAGCCCAATCCGGCCGACTTTGCCAAAGCGGTCTCTGGGGTGCTTCATGTCCGGCTTTGCCGCCGATTGTGCGACGCTTGCAAAGAGGCCTATCAACCCACTCCGGACTTGCTGAAACGTCTTGGCATTCCTGAGGGGCGTGTTCCCGCGTTTTATCGTGAGCGACAGCCGCTGCCGCCCGACTCCAATGAAAAGCGTAAACCTTGCGATCAATGCAACGAGTTGGGTTACAAGGGCCGCATTGGCATCTTTGAGCTTTTGGTCGTCGACGACAACATCCGGAAGGTGCTTGCCGCACAAGCTGGTGTCGACGTCATTCGCAAAGCGGCAGCCCAATCTGGCCAACGATCGTTGATGCAAGAAGGCTTTGCCCTCGTGGCTTTGGGAGTCACTTCCTTGAGCGAACTACAACGAGTTCTGAATCAGAAGTCCTAGTTCACTCCCGCCAATCTTTCCGCAAAACATCGTCTAAGTTCGGGTTCCTACTATGCTCCACCTAGTCGTACTCTTGATCTTCCTTTTGACCGTGGCCTGCCTCTGGTTTCAGGGACTGTGGGGCAACATCCTCAATTTGGTCAACCTATTTTTCTCGATGCTCGTGGCATTCAATTTCTATGAGCCACTCTGTGCATTTCTCGAAACACAAAAGCCGGTAGATACTTTTACGTACCTGCTGGATTTTGTAGTGATTTGGCTCTTGTTTATGCTCTCTTTTCTCATTTTTCGCCTCTCCACCGATATGATTTCTCGCCACCGACTGCGTTTTCCAATGATCTACGAAATGATCGGGCGAAGCGTCATGTCGATCGTCGTCGCCTATTTCTTCGTAGGATTCTTCCTCGTTACGTTGCATCTGGCCCCGGTTTCGGCGGAGCCGATGGGGGGAATGCAATCGCCGCAAAGCGCCACATTTCTTTTCCTGGCGCCTGATCGCCAGATATTGGCGTTCATGCAAAGTCGTTCGGCCGGCTCACTGGCCCGAACCGCTTTCAGTCCTGATGCGTATGGTGCGAGTAAGGATGATGAAAAGACGCTGGCCGTTTTCGATCCCAACTCCGAATTCACGATCAAACATCACGAGCGGCGCAAGTTGTTTATGAAGGAATCGGATTATCGCGTTAATCGCCCTTAATTTTTGGCGCGATCAAAATGGCGTTTCGTCGAGTTCAATCGTACGAATCGCGTGAAACTGGACACTTGAA
This sequence comes from Pirellulaceae bacterium, assembly GCA_046595915.1. Lineage (GTDB taxonomy): Bacteria > Planctomycetota > Planctomycetia > Pirellulales > Pirellulaceae > JBKJSI01. Next base: position 1,969 of record JBKJSI010000303.1, on the reverse strand, counting down.
ACATGAATGATCTGGCGATGAAGGAACAGGCTCCCGCCATTGTTGAGGAGCCGCCTGCCTGGAGTCTGTTGGCAATTCTTACATTCGTGCTTTCGCTTCTTTCGCCACTTGCGATGGTGACGTTTCTTCTTTGGCCAAGCACCTTTCTAGCGGTCGTCTTCGGTGCAGCGGCGGTGGTGCTTGCGGCCCGCGGGGGTCGCTCGGTGCGCGGTGGTTGGCTGGCATGCGTGGCGATGGTTCTTTCTTTGTTTTGCCTCACTTTTGCCATTACTCGATACGCCGCTCACCAGAGCGCCATGAACAGCGAGGCGATTGCGTTCGCCGAACGCTGGTTCGCCTTGATCAAGGAAGGCAAACTGAATGAAGCTCATCAGATGTCGATGGGTTCCGAGTTTCGCGAAGCGCCGGAGATCCCACTAAAGGATGCCTACCGCCTCAACGAGCAAGCCAGAAACAGTCGAGATTCGTTTTTTCTGCAATTGCCCATCAAATATCTGGTAAACGATCCAAAAAACAGCAGCGTTCGTTTTTTAAAGCTCGCCGGCCGCGAAGTCGATGAGCGCGCCGAGGTCGTAAAACTTCGCTTCAGTCTTCGCTATCGCGAACTTGAGGTACCCCACGAGATCACTTTTACGATCGGTGTTGCAAGGTATCGACATCCTCGATTTGAAGATCACCGCTGGATGATTCGCGGTGTTACTAACATCGAAACGAAGTGACCAGTTGCGAGGCTGGTTCAGCCCGCCTCTACGCCGCAGTTGTTAATCGCGCGGTGGTCTTCCGCTGTCGGATAGCGCCCGGGCAGGTCTTCGGCGTACCACTTGGCGAGCGCGATCTTCCATTCGTCAAAGTTCCGCACCCGCACGAATGCCTCGTGAACCTGCTTGGTTTCGGGATGACAGGCGGCGTATTTGATGCCGAACTTTCGCATCAGCGGGCCGGCGCGGTCGGCGCCGTAGGTTTCTTCGGCAAGGCGGAAATGCTCGAGGATGACTTCGCGCTGCACAAATAAGCTCGGCGGTGGGGGAATGGGGCGGCCCTCGGCGAGGGCGCGGCATTGCTCGAAGATCCAAGGGTTGCCGATGGCGCCGCGGGCGATTGTGACGCCATTCACGCCGGTTTGCTCGATCATCTGCAGGCAGTCTTGGGCGGTGAAGAGGTCGCCTGAACCGAGGAGGATGCGATCGCCGAGATGTTGCTTCACTTCTTTGAGGAACGCCCAGCGGCTGGGGCCGACGTAGCGCTGCTCGACTGTGCGGCCATGCAGCGTTACGGCGGCAACGCCGGCCGCGAAGGCTCCGTCGAGGATTTCGTAAAATCGATCGCGGCTCTCGGCGGTGTCATCGATGCCGCGCCGCATTTTGACGGTTACGGGAATGTGTGCTGGAACGCGGTCGCGTGTTCGCCGCACGATTTCTAGCGCGGTGGGCGGCTGGCTTAAGTGGAACCCGCCGCGGCAGCGGCCGAGGACTTTTTTTACGGGGCAGCCGAAGTTGATGTCGATGACGTCGAAGCCTGCCTCGACCAGACGAAACGCGCCTTCGGCGAATTGGGCGGGCTCGGCGCCCATGAGTTGTCCCGCGACCGGGCGTTCCTCGTCGCTCAACATTAAAAAATGCCGGTTTCGCGCGCGGTTTTTGAATGCCACCAAGAACTGATCGAGCATCACTTCGCAGAGGCCATACGACGCGCCGTGCCGTCGGGCAATCAGCCTCATTGGCCAGTCGCTGTAGCCTGAGAGCGCTGCTTGGACGAAAGGCGAACTGATCTCCACGGCGCCAATTCGAAACGGCCCAAATTTCTTCGCCGTGCTTGGAGAAACGGTCGATGTCGCGCTGGGGCTCAAACTAATTCGCTCCGAGGCCGCCAAAAGGGGCGAACCTTGCCGTTAAAGTCGTTGCAATCGGCCAACGCGACTGTGCGGGTAATCCCCCCGGCATCGTGGGCCGATCTTACTCGATGCCTTCAG